>NZ_JAMYLG010000016.1:0-114306 GCF_040317865.1 Mesorhizobium sp. M1365 | reverse complement strand
TAGCGCCCCGCGGATGTCTGCCTACTAGAGGGTGTATATTAGCGCCAAATCACATACCTGCAGGCTCTGATAGAATGGTTGATCGCCAATAGGAATGCTGCACGGAAGGAGTAACTTCCATGGACATAATAAATAAGTAACAAGAATATGATCCCATCAAAAGGGCCGTGTTTTATCCAGCCCATCTGGTTAGATTGAAAGACAGATAGTTAAATATCTAGAGCGTATCTTGCAGATCGCTGAAATAAACTTGTAAATTATGTTTCTATCTAACTGTTCACCCGCGCATTGAGAGATCAGACAGACGTTCACCTAAGAGCCAGACCCCTCCACAGTCTCAATCCCGCAACCAATTAGTTGTGGATAATTCGTAGGTGTCCGCGCGTTCGTCGCGTGAAATCGGTCGGCAGATCAGGTCGCCGGCGTCGGAACGGTCCGAATCGGCTTATCCGCTGGTCGCAAGGAGGCAGGTTGCGCCAGGAGTTGTGGCTGAGGGGTCGACTATCATGCCTGGTAGCACAAGCGGGACAAGCTGAGGCGCGAACCCGGACCGGGAGCTTAGGAATCCGACGCGCCCAGCGTAGAGCAGCCGTACAACGCACGACTGTCGGAAGCGCTTTCTTCGGTTGCCTTATCAGTTGCAAGTCCGGCTTGGCCGAACCCCTAGAGTTCGAGGCGCAATTCATCACCGTACCCGTTCCTATGCACCACCAGATGCCGTCGAGGCGGTTCGCGATACCCGTAAGGCCGTGATCCCCATGCAGTTTGCCTCATTCAAACAGACGAGGACAGTATGCAAGCCTCCTCCTACCGTATCCTTTCACGCGCACAGAAGTAACGAAGCAAAACCATGAAAGCAGATGCGAAAGGCAGTTACTTCACGCGACCGGAACACGGCGCACGGACGGGAGCTTCGGGATGAATCCGCATCTCGTTTGTGTGGGAGGCGAAGATCACGCCCTGAGAATTCCGTTCCTAATGTCGCTGCGCGAAAGCGGCTTCCGGGTCACGGCAGTTTCAACCGGCGATGAGGCTGCGTTTTTGCGGCATGGCATTCCGCATCGCCGCTACGGTTTCGACCGATTTGCCAGCGGCACTGGCGAGTGGACCGCTGTAAGAGCGATTCGGAAATTGCTTGCGGAACTTCGGCCTGACATCGTCCAAAGCTTCGATACCAAGCCTAACCTGCTGACACCCATTTCGGTGCGCGGAACGGTCCCGGTCGTGCGCACGATCAACGGCCTGGGCTGGACATTCTCATCGTTGGAACCGCGTGCTCTGGCCTTACGTCCAATTTTTTGCGGACTACAATGGCTTGCCTCCTTCTGGACGGCAGCGACGGTATTTCAGAATCGGGACGATGAGGCTTTCTTCAAGCGCTTTCGATTGATTGAACCTGGCAGCGGAAGAGTGATCCGCAGTTCTGGCATCGATGTCGATGCGTTCGCTATGGCGAGGCATCTTGCTCCGCCGGCGGCGAAAATGCGCCAGGAACTCGGGCTCCAGTCAGCAGAGATCGTAATTTTTGTGGGCCGGCTAACCCGCCAGAAGGGCATCCCGACGCTGCTCCAAGCAGTCCCCCGCGTCCTTTCTAAAAGGCCTAATGCGCGTTTCGTGCTTGTCGGCCCTTGGGAGTCCGAAGGTCCATTTGCATTCGACAAGTCGGAAATCGATAGACACGCTCCTCATATCATCGCGCTAGGCCCACGACGCGATGTTCCAGCCCTTCTTGGCATGGCCGACGTGTTCGCCTTCCCCACACAATATCGAGAAGGAATCCCGCGCGTCCTGCTCGAGGCAGGGCTGGCGGGATTGCCCATGGTCGCCTCAAAGATGCCCGGCTGCAATGAGGTGGTCGAGGATGGATGGAACGGCTACCTAGTCCAACCCTACGACGCCGATGGCCTTGCATCTCGAATAGTCGACATCCTGTCCGACCGCAGTCACGGAAAAATCATGGGCGGTCGTTCTGTCGAACTCGTCCGTGAGCAGTTCGCGCTGCCGCGGGTGGTCGCTCAGTATTGCGATCTGTACGAAAATATCCTTGGCGCCAAATCCCACGGTGGCCTCGCCCGACCGGCGTATCCGGTCTTAATTAGAGACGATGCTGTCAGCGGTAGATTGGATGTGCGCCGATGATCCGGGACGCGATCCTGGCCTGCGGGCTCGCAACGACCTATGCGGAGCAACTCGACATTCCCGGGTCGCCCTTGGGGATTGGCGAACTGTTCCTCGTGCTTTGGATCATGCTGTCGATCGCGCGCGTCCTTGCCGGCGGTCGCCTGGAGACCAGGCCGGCGCTGACACTCCTTGCAAGTTACTGGACGATCATGGCGCTGGCTCTGGGGGTCGGCACCGTTGTCGGCTATCTGACCACAGTTCTATACCTGACGGGCCTGATGCACGATACGATGGCCTACCTGCTGTTGGTCAGCGTCACCTGCCTTGCCGCTGCAGAACCCGACGCCGACCGCCATCTCCGTCGTACTGGCTGGTGGGTCGTGGGTATCGCGAATATGGCCCTTGCCATTCAGCTGGGACAGGGCTGGGGCTGGATCCCCCGAGCTGGCGTCGATCCCTGGTACTGGGACCGCTTTCGCGGCTGGTCGCACAATCCAAATCAGCTCGCGCTCTACTGCGCAATCTTTGGCCCGCTAGCCTTGCATCTTGCGACCACCACCAGCAATCGATGGGGCAGGTTTCTTGGGATCGCCAGCTTGTTCCTAACCTTCTATGTCGGGAGGCTGACAAAGAGCGATACCTATTTGTATACCAGTATCCTGACCTGCCTGACGTTCCTCGGGCTGCGGATCAGGACATGGCTCAAGACCGGTGGCAACAGGGGCAGCTTTTCACGGCAAGCCGTCCTCCTGTTGCTCGTCGGTATCCTTCCGTTGGCGATCGCGATAACCCCCTACGCCGTGACGGAGGCGAGCGTCCTCGAAAACTTCGCCAAGGGCCTGACCAAGGACAAGGGCGGCGAGGCCACTGCCGAAACCGCCGCACTCCGCGTGCATCTCTGGGACGAAGCAATAGAGAAGGGCGCGGAATCCGGGTCGTTGGGCCTTGGTCCAGGTCCGCATCTCGAGCGCCCATCAGTGTTCGAATCGCAATTTCTGGAACGACCCTTCGAGGCTCACAACACGATCCTCGACCTGTACACTCAAGGTGGACTTATTGCGGTTCTGGCGCTGGTCTGGATCGTCAGCGCCGCCATCGTGTCGGTATGGCGTGCGAAGCTCGACGCGCTGTTAGCGCTCGTGGTGTCAATCGCTATTTTCGGAATGCCGCACCTGATCATCCGTCACCCGATCGTGTGGTTTGCGCTGACCATCTGCCTTGTCGCCGGTGCTCCGAAAGCAGTTTCTGCAATCTCCAACAATCCGGGTTAATGGCATGTGTGGTATTGCCGGAATTCTTCTTGCCCCCGATTCAGCCGACACGAAGCCGCTCAAGGCAATAGAGCAAATGACGGCCGCGCTTCGTCACCGCGGACCGGATGGCGAGGCATTCTGGATACACAGCGAAGCCGGGCTTGCCTTCGGTCACAGGCGTTTGGCCATTGTTGATCTGTCGGAGGCGGGCTGCCAGCCAATGCATTCCGAAAGCGGCAGATACGTCATTACGTTTAACGGCGAAATATACAATTTCCGCGATCTGCGCTGCGAGCTGGAAAGTACAGGTAGTCATTTCAGGGGCACCAGCGATACCGAGGTCATGCTTGCCGCCATTGAGAATTGGGGCCTCGAAAAAGCACTCACACGCTTCGCCGGAATGTTCGCGCTAGGACTATGGGATCTGAAGACGAGGACGCTCCATCTCGCCCGCGACCGAATGGGCAAAAAGCCGCTTTATGTCGCCTCAACACGTGATGCGCTTGTTTTTGCCTCTGAGTTGAAGGCGATCACCCGTTTTCCAGGTTTTTGTCAGGAGCTCGATATCAATGCGGCCGCGGCGATGCTTTCGAACGGATGGGTACCGGATGACAGCTGCATCTGGCGAGGCGTGTTCAAATTACCGCCGGGTTCGGTCCTGTCGGTGACGGCCGCTGACTTCGCCGCGTCGCGAAGTGCCGCCTCGCTAGCGCATCGTATTCGATACTGGTGGTCGCTAGCCGAAACCGCCGCCAAAGGGCGGGCGGAGCAGGTCGTCGGCAGTGACGAAGAACTTACCACTGAACTGGATGGCCTGCTTCGACTTGCCGTTCGGGAGCGCATGATCGCTGACGTTCCGCTCGGGGCCTTCCTGTCGGGCGGAATAGACAGCTCGACGGTTGTAGCCCTGATGCAGGCTCAATCGGACAAGCCGGTGCGCACGTTCACGATCGCTTTCGGAGAGGGCGGGTTCGATGAGGCTCCCCACGCGGCGGAAGTCGCGCGGCATCTGGGCACCGACCATACCGAACTCCACCTTTCGGCTGCCGTAGCGCGCGAAGTCATTCCAGAATTGCCGCAGATCTGGGACGAGCCTTTCGCTGACGAATCGCAGATACCAACTCTGCTGGTGGCGCGGCTCGCCCGCCGGCACGTTACGGTGGCTCTGTCGGGTGACGGTGGCGACGAATGCTTCGCCGGCTACGCCCGCCACTTCATGGCTGCCCGCCTGCGACGACAGCATACTCTGCCGTCGGCACTGCGTCGGGCGCTCGCGGCAGGCACTGGGTTACTGGCCCGTGCAGCCCGTCACGATCTCGTCGGGAAGCTGCCGCTTTCGGAGGGTGCACGGCATGCGCTGCGGGGCGACCGGCTGGATCGCCTCGCTCAGCTACTCGCTGCAGCCGATGAGGACGAGTTGTTTCGGCGACTGACGAGATCGTCGACCGAGAACCTCAGCCTGCACCAGCCCCCCTCATCAATCCACGTCGAGCACCGGCTTGATGGGCTGCTGTCCCGTCTTTTGTATGACGATATGGACGGCTACCTGCCCGGCGATATATTGGTGAAGCTGGACCGCGCCAGCATGGCCAACAGCCTCGAGGGGCGGTGCCCGCTACTCGATCATCGGGTTGTCGAATTCGCCTGGCGCCTGCCGACGAATACCAAGGTTCGTAATGGCAAAGGTAAGTGGATCCTTCGTCAGCTGTTGCGCCGGTACGTTCCGCAGCGACTGATCGAGCGGCCAAAGCAAGGTTTCGATGTTCCTATAGCAGTCTGGCTGAGGGGCCCGCTGCTCAGTTGGGCAAACGATCTTGTCGCCGATATGCGCATCTCCGGAGACGGAATTTTCGACCTTGCGAAGGTGGATGCGTGCTGGCGCGGTCACGTCGATGGCAGGCACGACCATTCTCGCGAATTGTGGCCGGCTTTGATGTTCCAGGCCTGGCACAACGAGGCAAGGCGGCCATCGCCGCCAGCAACGGGTTCTCGCGTGCCCGAACTTACAGGAGATTAAGATGGAAGGGTCCATAGTTAGCCGCATCCACCTTCCGCACGTTACCGAAATGCACTTGCCTGCGCGCGAAATCACTCCGCGCATGAAACGGCCGTTACGTGAGCAGATGGACACGCAAACCCCGCTCCATCAGCTCCTCGTTACCCTCTCAAGAAAAAAGTGGTTCCTCCTGGCCATGGTCGTCGCAGGCGGTGTCTTGGCCGCGCTTGGAGGGCTTGCACGGCCTGCCCTATACGAGGCCACCACGCAGGTAATCGTCGACGCACCTAGTAGAGCAGCCCCTGCCGGCGGCTTGATCTCTGCTCAGGATCAGCTGGATTCCAGCATTGACGACCATATCACCATGCTCTCATCGCAAAGCCACCTGCGAAGCGTAGTGGCAGCGCTGCGCAAAACGGATGCTGCCAATGGTGCTAAACAGGCTGGTGCTCGAACCGGAAACCATCCTCCGAAGCCTGTTGGCGTCGAGCCGCTGAATTTGCGCTCGGTTCCAGCCGATTTGCTGGCCAAAATTTGGCCGCGAAGCACGCCGGCGGCGCCAGATGCGGCTGAACTCAAGGTGCTGCGTGAAGGTATGAGGATCGGCCAGGAGCTGCGATCGAGAGTTATCAGTGTCGGCTTCACCGATCACGATCCGGCGCGAGCCGCTCTGATCGCCAACACGTTCGTCGAAGTGTATATTGGCGATCTGGCAAGGAAAAGCCAAGCGTCGGACAGGCTGGAACTCGACTCGATAGTCTCCGGGCTGCCGACTATACAAAGCAGTCTGGCAGAAGCGACCGATCGTCTGGAGAGATATCGGTTGAGCCATGGCGCGGTCGATCAAGGTGCGGCGGACAATGCTGCCAAGGAGACAGCCGAACTCACTCAGCAAATTTCCTTGTCGAAAGCGGACCTCTCCGCAACGGAATCCCGACTCCAACACATTCAGGACTTGCGAAAGGGGGGCGCGCCCGTTGCCTCGGTAGCCGAAGCCATCGGATCACCCTTGCTGGCCGATCTCTTGGCAGGCCAGGCCAACGGCACGGCAGATGAGAATGTCACAAATGCGATCGATCGTGAGATCGAACAAGAAATCGCCCGCGTCGCTGCTGAGGCAAACATCTATCGCTCCCAGATTGCGGCGCTGCAAAAGCGTAAGGATGTCCTAGATGCGGTTGTGGCCGATACAGCCGGCCGGCTTTCCGGACTGCGTGCTCTCGAGCCGCAGGTCAGCATCCTGACGCAGCGCTACAACGACCTTTTGACCCGGCAACAGGACTTGATGCGGCGTATTGCAAGTCCATCCCCCGGAGTCAGGCTTCTCTCAGCGGCGTGGCCCCCTACCAATCCAACGACTCTTTCGCCAATTTTTCTTATTCCGCCTGGCATGGTCGTGTTTGGCCTGATTGGAGGGATTTTCATACTTGTCCGCCAACGCTTCGATCGCACTTTGCGCGGAGAGGCCGAAGCTGAAGCAGCGCTCAAGGTTCCGTGCCTCGGGCTAATACCCCAGGCTCCCACAACGCACGCGAAGCGACTGCAGCAGCTGGTTTCAGGCCAGCAGGGGTGCAGATACAGCCGCGCCGTGACGTCCCTGCTTGTCGCCGCGGCGCCCCAACAGGCAAGGGATTACTCGAACATAATCTTGATAACATCCTGCGGTGAGGATGATGGCAAGACCGAGCTCGCATGGAGCATGGCCTTGGCGGCCACCAGACTTGGAGGGCGAGTACTCTTCATTGATCTGGACCGCACGGACCACCGCCTTACGGGCGAGTTTGTGAAGGAATTCAGCGCACGTAAGCCGCACAATTTTTTCGGAGACTATGTGAGTGACCGTTGTGCACTGCACGATGCGATAGCAGGAATGTCGGCGATCGGGATCGACTTCATGGCGCTCGCACCGTCGGAGGATCTGCTGCCCTTGCTGTCCAGTGTCGACGGCTCCCCTTTCAAAGATGAACTGCACTCGATCTATCGGGTCGTCATCATAAATGGACCGCTGGGGCTTGAGGGACCAGAGGCCAGGCTCCTGACAGGCTGGGGTGACGTGGTTCTTTTCGCCGTTCGCTGGGCGAAAACGCGACGCAGCATCGCGCGAGGCGTTCTGGACCTGCTTGCGGGCGATGCACCAGCTTCGGTCCCCGTCGCAAGCGTTCTCACGAAGGTTAATCTCAGGAAGCACGCTGGTTACCGGTTCGGGGACAGCGCTGACCTCTTGCTGGAGAGGACATGACGAGCGCGGCTCTTGTTGTTGCGCACTTCCCGCTTGGTTGAAAATCACCGCGCTAGGCGCTGCGCCGATCGGCTGCTGGGCGCGGGCCATCCGGCAGTAGCTGGGGTTGTCGCGGAGAGATCCATCCGGAGCGTGGGTCCGAAGTGTCACAACGGAACCTACGGCCAGGAGCCGCCGGACGGGCATTCATGAATTCCGGACCCCATCTGAGGCAACGCGCCTGACGCCGTCCTTCGTCTGCTTGGCGTTCACCGCGCGCCTAGTGGTGTCGAAATCACCCTTCACGCGGACCCGCTCATCGCTGCTTGGCTTGGCGATGAATCCGTAGCGCAGGTGACGAGACTTTGTCGATCTTTGCCCAGAGTGCGCTCCCCCCCATCGTCGATGCATTCCTGACCGCGTATGCCCATGCCGGCAACCGCGATGGTGAAATCGCAAGGGCAGTCAAACCTTGCGCAATCCGTTGCGCTTTGCTTCGCGGCAGGGCGCGCACGAACTCACTCACGCTACCTGGTTTCTCTCCCTTTCGGAAAAAGCTGTGGACGATGTCTTGTTTCAGGAATTTGGCGAGATTGAACGGCTCCCGCTCGCACTTGCTCAATTGCAAGCCGTGCCGCTGACATATGGCATCGAAGGCTTCTTTCGTCCATCGGCCGATGTGGTTTGGTGGCATGTCTATGAGCGAGCCATGGGACTCCATGTAGTAAGTTCTGTTTTCATTTGGCACGGCGATAAAGGCAGATCCTTGCGCCTTCAGAAGATATTTCAATCGAGCAAAAACGTCGTCCACTTGGTCCATATGCTCGAAGACTTGAAACATGAAAATAAAGTCGAAGGACTCTTTCATAGAATCGAAGCTGTCCATCCGAAAATCGCCTGAATAGGTCTTAAAGCCTTTCGACGCCAGTACAGACCTCGCCGTTTCGTTGTAGTCGACCGCAGAGATGTCGGAAACATGGAAGAATTTATTCTTGATGCGATCGAGAAAATATCCGAACCCAGACCCCACTTCGAGGGCAGTTTTTCCGCCAGTCTTCAGGCCCGCGAGCTCTTCGATAGTCCTTGAATATTCCCATTTCATGGTCGGATAGGAAGGGTACGCCCAGGCTAAGTTATAAAATTCAACGCCGCCAGCGACGAAGGGATCTGCAAAACCGAATCCGCAATCTGCGCATTTGCGGATATCGCATGTGTTGCTGCCCCAGAGATCCGACAGGTGGCTTGTTAATTTTCGAGAGCGGTCGGGGTCCTGACGCGGATTGATGAAATGTCGAGAGGCCTCATCTGCTGTCACTTCGAACAATTTCGCGGTTGATACACTGGCACACGCCGGACAAATGGTCATCTCGCTTACCCCTAAAGGCCAGACCGAAGGAAAGCCGCCTTCGACGGTATATGATGCGCCCCAGCCCGCCCGCCGTCGCGCTCGACGATGCCGCCATGCTCAGAAGCTAAATCGTCTCAGGCTACGCAATCGACCCAGTCTCGGGCGGATCGCGAACACGTAAGTAAGAATGTGCTGGCTCGCTATTTTCATAACTGACGGGCGAAGAATTTGCATCGCATCTCGGATCGTCGCCCGCCAGGGTTGCTGGTGGAATCTGCTGGGAAGACGAGCAACCCGCAGCGCCCGTAACAGAGTCTCAGGGCAGGGAAGATGTTTACGATCCTCGATGAGGTTCCAGTTAAGCTCTTTGACGGCAAGCGTTACCTGATCGACCTCATCGAAACTCTTGGTTGTAGTGATGCTCGGGTGGTTCGTCGCGTCGTAGAAGATCAAGCCATCGTTTATCGCGACCATGTCTCCGTGGCAGGCCAGATCGACAAAGAACAGCTGGTCGACTCCAGCTGGGATTGAATTATGGGCGCGCATCAGGCAACCCGCGTGAATGACGTCGCGGTTGATCAAAAGCGTCGATGGGATGATCCCAAGGCTCCGCGTCGTGCGGACCAGATAGAGGTCCGTCAGGCATTGCTGGCTTGAGTAGACGGAAATTCGTTGCCGCCCCTGCGGTGGCAATCGGAATTTCATCCGATCGTCCTCAATTATATTGGCTGCACAGGTCATGAATGCAGCTGAGGGATGCTTGGTGGAAACCTCGGCAAAGGTCTTGAGTGCGCCCGGGGCGAGCCAGTCATCGTCATGGAGCAGCTTGATCCATTTTCCGGCGCAAGCGAGCATGGCATTGTTGGTATTCTCTACCTGACCGCGGCCCCGGCAGTTTTCGACAATTCGGATGCGAGGCTCGGTCCGCGCATACTCGGCCACGATTGCCCAGGTCGGTCCGTCCCGGCCCTCGTCGTCGCTGACGACCAACTCCCAACTGGAAAAATTCTGACTCAGAATGCTATCCATTGCCCGGCGGATCGTGTCCGGTCGGCGAAAGGTTGGGATTGCAACTGAAATGAAAGGGCGCAGTCGCGAAGCATCAGCGCGATGATGTTGGTCAACCACAGCGGTCGTTTGGAGCTGATCAAGCTGCGATTGTTTCATGGTGCTTTTCCCTCGAGATGATGACCTTGTTTTGGTATGGCAGCTCCCGCTGGTTTAATGGCATGGCTCAAAATATACAGAGAGGCCGCCGTTTTCAGTGCAAACCCGACGCCGCCGCCGGCCGCCATCAGATAAATGACCTTGAGTGGTTCCCAACCTGCCTCAGCACCGGCAAGAAGCGGACCAAACACCAGCGCCGTCCGCGCGCCGTCGACGAGAAGCCGTAGCTCCTGCCGGCGCAGGAGAGCTGGGACATCTTGAAGCGGCGTCGCCAACGCCTGCGCAGCCCCCATGAACGCCAGCGCGGTCATAATGTCTGCGGCGGGAACCCAGGGCGGGCCCAGCAGGGGGACGACAATATATGGCGCAGCCAGGCCAAGCGCCAATATTGGCAATGCAGTGAGGCAGGCTGAAAGCATCAAGAGGCCGCGTGCGGTGCCGAGCAGATGTCTGCGATCACTGTTTTTGTTCGCCTCGGAGACAAAAACATTGCTGAGCGGGGTGGCGATCAGCGTGACCGGCGCAGTCACCAGCCGCGCTGCCACTCCCAGGTAACCCGCAAAAGCGGCGCCAAACAGCGAACCAACAAGTATTGCGGGAAGATTGATAATGGCGAAACTCGCGAGAGCTGAGGGAATGTCAAATAACGGAAACTTGTATTCTCGCCTGGCGACGGCAAAGACGGTACGCCACGGCGCTCGGGCGACGCCGTGTAAGTCCTTCCAGCTCAGAATCCGAGAGCCGAGGAGTCCGATAAAAATGAATTGGCTCAGGATATGGGCATGTACCATCGACTCACCTCCGAAATGGGCGAGCCCAAAAATCAATTGCAGCAGGGCCATGGTCGCCGGCAAGATCAGCCGGCCGAGGGCGAAGTCTCGTAGCAGGCCTGCGCGCAGGCTCCAGCAGTTCATGGCTTCGACGAGACCTGCGCCCGCCATCCCAAGTGGAACGAGCCAGGCGAGGTGGCCGACCCGCGCTGGAGCGATGCTCGCCCACAGCAGTCCTGCCGCAAAGGCGAGGACACTCGTCACCGACACAGCCAGGAGAATGAGCTTAACAGTCACATACGCCCGCGCATTGTCCTTGACACCATAGAGAGAGGCCTCGAAACGCAGTGCTGCGATCGCGCCGAGGATGTTTACGATCGAAAGATAAATCGTGAAGATCCCGAAATCTGCCGGGGAATAGAGCCGGGCCAAAACGGGAATAGCGGCGACGAGAGTCAACTGACCGGCAATCGCCATGGCCGAAACGCCTCCTGCCGCGCGCAGAATACTGCCGATCGGGCTTGGAGGAACACGGGTGATTATTTTCTCGACCGTAGGAACCGTCCTGGATCTCAGAAAGTAGCTTTGGGACATGAGCTCGCGATTCCGAGGAGGCAAAATGCGGTTGACCGGAGCTTACGATGGGGCCTGAACGTCACCATCATCCATCTGAATGACATCGTTCGGCGGAGCGGCGATGTAGCGAATTCTTTGTGCTCCGGGCGGGGCACAACTGCAGCTCTGAAATTGAGACCGCTCGTTGGACTTGCCCGCGATGAACTGATTTCTGCGGGGATCGCGCGGGCATCGATGCTCGGGAATGTCGTCGTCACGTTATGCGGTACCAACTGGATCTTTTGACCAGACCAGCAGCCGCGACAAGGATGGCCGACGCGTGGATTCGTCGCTCCGACAAGGCGCGGATTACACGGTGGGCTTACACATGCATTAACGTTTGTTGCTGTGTGCTGGCTGCGATGTTCGTTCCATGAAAGTCCCGGTACCATTCGACAAAGCGTTGCACTCCGTCCTCGAGCGTTGTCGCCGGGGCGAAGCCGACAGCGTTACGAAGATCACTCACGTCGGCGCGAGTCTCCAGAACGTCGCCCGGTGGTAGAGGCACTTCCACGCGAATCGCCCGGCAGCCAAGGGCGGTCTCGATGAGCGAAATCAGCCGGTTAATCTCCTCCGGCCGGTCGTTGCCAATATTATAGACGCGGTACGGTGCAGAACTTGTGGCGGGATCTGCGGTAAGAAAATCCCAACCCGGGTCGGGTCGCGGCGGTGCAGCGAGTGCTCGAACCACCCCCTCAGCGACGTCGTCGATATAGGTGAAGTCTCGCCACACGCGGCCGGCATTGGCTACTTCGATTGGTTTCCCCTCGATAATCAAACGCGTGAACATGTAGACTGCCATGTCGGGCCTGCCCCAGGGGCCATAAACGGTGAAGAAGCGCAGTCCGGTCACGGGCAAGCAGAATAAATGACTGTATGAATGCGCCATGAATTCGTTTGAACGCTTGGTTGCGGCGTACAGACTGACAGGATGGTCTGCGCCGTGATGCTCAGAAAACGGTGTGGTTCGATTTGAGCCGTAGACGGAGCTCGACGAAGCGTAGACGAGATGACTAACGCCGAAATGCCGGCAGCCCTCAAGGACGTTGAGAAACGCCACTATGTTCGATTGCACATAGCAATGCGGGTCAGCAAGTGAATGACGCACGCCGGCCTGAGCCGCGAGATGGACAAAGTGTGAGGGGCGAAATTCTGAAAACAGCAACTGAACGCGGGCGGCATCCGCCAGATCAATTCGCATCGAAGTGAAGCCCGGCTCGGCACAGAGACGTGCAAACCGCGCTTCCTTGAGTCGTGGATCGTAGTAGGGGGTGAAATTGTCGACGCCGATGACTTCGACACCCAGACGCAAAAGCCGCAAGGCGACGTGAAAACCAATGAAGCCTGCAGCACCGGTGACGACGATCGGTCCTATCGGGGCGAGTTCCTTCACGGCGCGGTCTGACCGGGATCGGGCGGTTTCCATATTTTCCGCAGAAAGAACGGAACCACCGTTTAAATCATGATCCAATTTTTTGCCCCTTCGACGTCACTCGACAGTGTCGAATTGCCTATTCCGAGATCCCGGCCAATTGTGCCGGGATGTTATGTGCCGGGGCGTCGGCGTTCGGCACAGGTGAGCAGGCGCCGGCCATGCGCTGCGCAACGTGACCTGCCAAGCTGGTTGGAACGGCCTCCAGCACCGGTCGACCAAGCCCCGTCGCATGTGGATGCCGCCAACTAGACCCCAACAACTGCGCGGCCCTTACGGCAGGACCGAAATACGCCCAAGAAGGGCCACCAGTTCCGCCTGGCGTTTTGTTTCGGTCTTGGCGAACAGCGAGGCAAGCTGGGAACGGATCGTGGTGCGGCTGAGACGCCAGCTGCGAGCGATCTCCAAAGGTGCGTCGCCCTGGGCCAAGCGCAAGGCGAGGTGCGTTTCTGCGCTCGTCAAGCCAAACATTCTTTGCAGCGTCCGAGGATTTGGCCCCGACCTGTTGTCGCGATCCAGCAGCGCCACAATGCTCGTTCCGTCGGGAGCTATAACGCCGTTCTCGTTCAGTATCACCGGTCGGTCGCCCCTGCTGCGGATCACCACCCAAGACAATGAGCCCGGCAGGAATTGGCCCGGAACATTCGCGATCAGCCGCCTTAGGGCGGCCGTAAGTCCGCTCGCCGTGTCGGCCGCTTCGCCCTGGCGCTCAAGCGTGGTTTGGGCGGCTGCGTTCCACTCGACTACTTTTCTTTCGCGATTCAACACGAGATAGCCACAGCCAATGCGATCAAGCACGCCGGTTATGGATTCCAGACTGCGGCCTTTTGGTTCGCCGAACCTTGCGCCCAATGGATCCGATGCGCGATCGGGAAGGTGACCAGAAGAGGGCCGCGTATTCCGCGCTTCAAAATCATACTTGGTCCTCGTAACAATATACCGATTGTTCGAAGAAGCATCGACCTGTCTATCGATCAGATTCATTTTCTACCCCTAACCCAAAGTTTCACACGCCCGAAATAAGTATTCGGGATTCATGTAGTCTTCTATGTGTAGCTGGATTATAGTCTTCTATGCGCTGACGGATAATACGTTCATCATCACCTTGAAAACTTAATATGATCCGACAGTTCTAAGGCAGCTCTTAGGCCCCGCTGCGTCCGATAAAATGCGCGCTATGATAGCGGTATGGCAATCCGGCAGTGGTACTAAGCTGTACGTTTTTTGCTCTAGTCTCGACGGGCTAGTCAGAAGGTTGTAGTCTGTGTCCATGAGCTCGCAGTCGCGCAGGTCGAATTCGAACCCGTCGGGCAGATTGCTAACTCATATTGCGTCTGCATCGGTGTTAGCTGCCACACTGATATTTGAAATAAAATCGTCAGCCTATATTGGGCAAGGCGCAAGTTTTCTGGAATTTATTCCGGCTATTATTATTATCGCTTATCTCGAAGACCGCGTACCTGCGCTCGCTGCGACCATTCTGATGGTTGCTGTCGGGCTGTGGGCACGAGGACACGATCAGATTTCAAGTGGAGACTGGGCACGCGCAATCCTGCTTCTGGTTTCGGGTGGCGTGATTGCCATGACCTTCCATCGTCTGCGGCAGGACTTGCGTGAGTTGCTGGAAGTCGCGGAGGCCAGGCTCGCTGCCGTCGAGGCGACCGAAAGCCGCTATCGTTGGGCCTTCGAACGTGCTGCCATGGGATTCGCGAACACCAACAAGAAAGGTGAGTTGCTGCAGTCCAACAGACGCCTTTGTGAGATGACCGGGTACAGGGAGGAGGAGCTTGCCCAATTACAGCTTGATACGCTCGCCCATCCGAACGACCGGGATACCTTGGCGCAATTGCTGGCGAGGCTGGGCAATGACATTTCTTCGTTCGTTTCGGAGGTGCGTCTGTCACGAAAGGACGGTACGGCATTCTGGGCCAGGCTAACGCTTTCTTCGTCCGTGCCCGAGGGTGGCCTCTCGGAGAGCATCTTCGTGGTGGTCGACGATATTTCGGAACGACGCGCTGTTCACGAAGCGCTTCGGGCCCAGAAGGAATGGCTGGACCTCGCTCTGTCTGCTGGACGCTTGGCCACGTGGCGCATAGACCTTAAAGACGGGATAGTCACGGGCTCGGACACGTTCTGGGACATTCTCGGCCTGGCCCAGGCCAATAGCCGCAGTTTGGAGGAGCTGTCAGCTGTCGTTCATCCGGCGGACTGGCCGAAGCTGGCGGCATCGAGAAAGGCCGCACCATCGGTCACGAATTACGATGTCGAGATACGCGTCCGCCGACCGGACGGACATATCCGCTGGGTTGCGCTGCGCGGAAGGGAGGAAAGACATGATGATGGTGGACAGCGGCTTGGAGTGGCCGCCGACCTGAGCGAGAGACGACAAACCACGCTGCTGCGCGCCGCGGCAAAGAAGCGGGAGCGCATTATGCTCGAACAACGCCACAGGTTCGGCAACGTTTTCGCGGTGATCACTGCGCTCGTGAAAATGGTCGATGCTCCTGGAAACAATGTTGCCAAATACAAGGAAATGCTGATCGACCGGATACGCGCGCTTGAGGCAACCCATCTGCTTCTTTCACGCAACGGCAGCGTATCGGGGACGCTAAACGATCTCGTTGCTCAAGAATTGCAACCATATATGGGAACACGCGCCATATCGGTCGGCGGTCCTTCCGTGACGATGTCGGGAGGCGCCGCCGAGAGTTTTGCGATGATCGTTCACGAGCTTGCCACCAATTCCATGAAGTATGGAGCGCTTGGCGATCCAAAAGGCCGGATCGACGTAAGCTGGACGTTCGCACCTGAAGACACAGGCAGCGAGATCGGGTTCGAGTGGGTGGAATCGGGGCGGCGGCGGACCTCGAGCGTAGTCCGTCATGGCTTCGGTTCCATGATAATCGGAGTGGATGGAGCGCCGCTTGTCGGTCACTCTCCCAGGCTGGAAATATCGGACCAAGGGTTACGGTATTCGCTGCGGCTGTCACGCAAGGAAATCGGATTGTAGTGCAGTGCTCCAATCGGAAAGCAGATATCTAAAGGCGGGTCGCGCTGAGCGGCCTTTGAGATGCGCAGGGTTCCTTCCAAGAATGTCGTCGGCCCAAAGCTGCGCCGCGGCTTTGGGATATGCAGTAAAATGCATGAGGAGTCTTGCGACGCCGTTTGCACGTCCAAAAGGACGCGCGGCGCTCTAGCTGGCATGTCTCGAAAGCCAAGTCTTCAGCATAACGGCAGCCTCGGTCCGATTGCGTACCCCCAATTCACGCAGAACCGCAGCAGCGTGGATTTTCGTGGTCGCCTCCGCGATTTCCAGATCGCGCGCAATTTCCTTGTTTGAATAGCCTTCCGCCATCAGCTTGAGGACTTCCTTTTGCCTCGAAGTCAGCCTGCCAAGGTTGACGCCAGCGGTACGCCTCTGTGGGCCTTTGTCGTCGGAATGGGTATGCGCGTGGGTTGTTTGCGTCGCTCCCGGGCGTGACAGAAGTGCAGGAACATAGATGCGGCCGGAGAGGATTTCATTGACGGCCAAAACAACCTCTTCGTCCGTCTGCGATTTTACGATGTAGCCGTGAAGCCCGATCGACAGAGCTGTGAGTATTTCCGAGCGTGAATCGTTTCCGGAAACGATCGCAAATCGCGTGTCCGGATAGGCAGACAGGATCCCGCCGAGCACTTCTTGATTGAACAGGCCCGGCATATTCAGATCCAGGATCGCAAGATCCACGAACGACTGCTCCGCCAGCAAACTGAGCACCGCGTCGAAACAGGACGCTTCAAAGATCTCCACACCTGGAATGCCTGCGGTCAGTGCCAATCGCAAGCCGCGACGATACAAGCCGTGATCGTCGGCGATGACGATTCGATACATTGAACTACCCCAACGCCTATCTGAATGGATTGAACGGTAATGGCCTGAAAATCGTGGCCATCCACTCGTCGATTCATCCAGCCGACGCTGCGGCACCCCCAACACCGCAAACGCCAGATTT
The DNA here is from genome assembly GCF_040317865.1 of Mesorhizobium sp. M1365. Lineage (NCBI taxonomy): Bacteria > Pseudomonadati > Pseudomonadota > Alphaproteobacteria > Hyphomicrobiales > Phyllobacteriaceae > Mesorhizobium > Mesorhizobium sp. M1365. Next base: position 97,394 of record NZ_JAMYLG010000016.1, on the reverse strand, counting down.
CTAATATAATCTTAAATGACGGGAAACGCTCCTCTTTTTTTGCCCCTTGTGAGCGAAACCCGCCGAACGTCGTCGAACATACGTTCTGACCTTTTGGACAGCTGACAGACCGGCCGGTCGTTCAGCAGTGCTATAGGCCTAAAGATATAGAACAGCAAAACGGCTGAATTGTTACCATTCGAATGCACGACGACATCCACCCTGACGGCCACATACCATCCAGATGCAATGTCCGGATCAGGGGACAGTGGAGTAATCTCACCGGTCTTCTACGGGAAATCTCACCGGTTCTTCTGAGGGGACAAGAACGCGTTTCCCGGGTGCTGACCAGGGCAGGATAGCCGGCCCGTGACGATGGCGTTCAGGCCGAATGAACAAGGGAGGACCAGGATGAAAGCGGTTATTCAATGTGGAGGAATGGGAACACGCCTCCGCCCCTTCACTTCGGTCTTGCCGAAGCCGCTCATGCCGATCGGCGCACGGCCGGTTCTCGAGATGCTTCTGAAATGGTTGCGACGCAACGGCATTCAGGAAGTTTATATTACAACCGGGTATCTCGGCCACTTGATCCGCACCGTGTGTGGAGATGGCTCGCAGTGGAACCTGAAAATTCGATATACGCAGGAGATGGAGCCGCTTGGCACCATCGGGCCACTGTCTTTGATCAGGGATGAACTGACGGAGCCATTCATCGTTCTCAATGGCGATGTCCTCACGGATCTAAGCCTCAGTCGATTTGTAGCAGCGCACCGTAAGCACACCGATCCAGTGACAATCGCAACAGCCTGTCGCCTGATCAAGATGGATTTCGGCGTCATCGACGAAGTCGACAATACCGTGCAGGTCTTTCGCGAGAAGCCGACGCTTTCGCATCTGGTCAGCATGGGAATTTACTGCATGAACCCGGATGTTCTGCAGTTTATCCCATCCGGCATACCCTTTGGGTTCGACGACCTGATGCTGCAGATGATGCAGAACGGCACAACCGTGCACGTGTACAAGCATGAGGGTCTCTGGCTCGATATCGGGCGCGTCGACGATTTTCAGAACGCACAGACCATTTCCTGGGAAGACCAGTCGGCCTCGATCGAGGTCACTGCGACGGCTGCATGATGATGATGAAGTCACGAGCCCGGTTCCCACAGTTATCAGTCTAGGAGGTTGTGATGCTCTTGGTCAGTGCCCCGATCTTGGGTGTGCCGGAGAAGACTGCTTTGACCAGGGTCATCGACAGCGGCTGGCTGACCATGGGGGAGCAGGTACGAGCCTTCGAACAAGCTTTTGCCGACGTTCATGATGCGGAGGATTGCGTCGCGGTCAGTTCTTGCACCGCAGCGCTTCATCTCATTTTGCACGCACTTGGCATCGGACCGGGCGACGAGGTGCTGGTGCCATCCTTGACGTTCGTGGCGACCGCAAATGCGGTCCTCTATGTCGGTGCGACGCCGGTTTTCGTCGACATCGAGTCAGCCGACGTGCCGCTGATGTCGATCGTGGAAGCCGAAGCGAAATGCACGGCCCGCACCAAGGCAATCATTCTCGTTCATTTCGCCGGCTACCTCGCCGATCGGGAACAATGGCAGAGGTTCGCCCGTGCCCGGGGGCTACACATCGTCGAGGACGCCGCGCATGCGCCGGGCTTGAAGGAGGTGGGGACATTTGGTGCCGCGGCCGCCTTCAGCTTCTACGGCAACAAGAACATGACCACGGCGGAAGGCGGGGCTGTGATCGCCAGGGATGCCGGTCTGCTCGAGACAATCCGCCAGGCGCGTGGACATGGGATGACCACCGGGACACGTCAAAGGCTGAACAGCCGCACCCCTCAGTATGATGTCACCATGCTCGGATTCAACTATCGCATGGATGAATTGCGGGCTGCGATCGGACTGGTCCAGCTGCAAAATCTGCAAGAGTGGAATGAGATCAGGCGTATCCTGGTCATGCTGTATCGTCGTCTCATAGCGAAGCATTGCCCAGCCGTGACCATCCCGTTCCACGAGCCGCGGACGTCGGCCTACCACATCATGCCTATCCTTTTGCCACGTTACGCCGACAGGCAAGACGTCATCGACGCACTGCGCGGGCAAGGGATACAAACCACTATCCACTACCCGCCGGTGCACCAGATGACGCTCTATCGTGAGCTCATTCCCGGTACTCACTTACCGCGCACTGAAGATTTCGCCCAGCGCGAACTGACTGTACCGCTGCATCCGCAGATCACCGCACCTTTGGTCGAAACGGTGGTGGTCGCTCTTGCCGCGGCGGTCAATAACTGCGCTCAGACAGGAACGGCCGCATGAATGCCCTGGACCTAGCCATTCACAGGCCTAACGGCTCGAGCGCCGCCCATGGGTCTGCGAGACGAGCAATCGATCTCGTCATTGCTGCAGCCGCGGCGATCGTCTTTGGCCCGCTGATGCTGCTGATTGCCGTGGCGCTGCTGCTGGAAGGCGGTCGGCCCATCTTCTTCACACAGACCCGCGTCGGGGCCGGTGCTCGCCCATTCCGCATGTACAAGTTTCGCAAGTTCAGCGTGCAATGTGATCCCGGTGGCTTGGCTCTGACCATGGCCGATGACAGCCGCATGACGCCGATAGGACGGTTCCTCGCGGTCACCAAGTTCGACGAACTGCCACAGCTTTGGAACGTCTTCAGAGGCGAGATGGCAATCATCGGGCCACGCCCGGAGAGCCTTGCCTTCGCCGATTGTTTTCGCGGGGGCTTCGAAGACATTTTACAATACAAGCCAGGCTTGCTGGGTCCAGCCCAGGTTCTCTTCCGGCATGAAGCCCGTTTCTATCCGCGATCGATGGACCCGCTACTGTTCTATCGCCAGGTTCTGTTTCCTGCCAAAGCCAGGCTCGACCTTTCCTATTATCCGCAGCGCACGATCGGCTCCGATGTTGTGTGGATGGTGCGCGGCTTGCTGGCGGTGCTTGGCGTGGTTTCGCCGTCGCCGATCGGAACTTGAGAGCAGGTGGAAAACCCGCGCTCTCGTGGATTTGCAAAGTCAGTGCCTCACGTCATAGGGGGAACGCTTGGGTCATGGCATACAAGGGCAGGAAAGTTCTGGTTACCGGTGCCGACGGATTCATCGGGTCGCATCTCACCGAAGCACTCGTCCGTAGCGGCGCGGACGTCACTGCGCTGGCTCTCTACAATTCCTTCGACAGCCACGGCTGGCTGGACGATTTGCCGGACACCATTCGAAGCCAGTTGAACCTCATCCGCGGCGATGTTCGTGACAGCGCCTTCCTTAACCGGATCGTGCGTGGCCAGGCGGTCGTGTTTCATCTCGCCGCACTGATAGCTATCCCATATTCGTACGCCGCGGCCCAGTCCTATGTAGAGACGAACATCCTGGGCACGGTCAACGTCCTCGAAGCGGCGCGCCAATGGGATACGGAGCGTGTGGTGCACACCTCGACAAGCGAGGTTTATGGCACCGCGCTGACAATGCCTATCAGCGAATCGCACCCGTTGCAGGGACAGTCACCATATTCGGCATCCAAGATCGGCGCGGACATGATGGCGGAGTCCTACGCCAGATCGTTCGACATCCCTGTGGTTATCATGCGGCCCTTCAATACGTACGGCCCGCGCCAGAGTGAGCGGGCCATAGTACCGACCATTATACGCCAGGCTCTCGACAAGAAATGCCCGGCGATCATGGTGGGAGACACAAGCCCGATCCGCGATCTTACTTTCGTGGAAGACACCGCGGCGGCGTTTTTGACCGCAGGTTCCGCCGAGCTCGAATTTGGCCATGCCTACAATGCCGGAAGCCAGCGCGCCGTGACGATCTCGGACATATTGGATCTGGTGATCGAGTTGAGTGGCTGCAAGAAACCAATCCACCGGGACGAGCGCCGCCTGCGGCCGCAGAATTCCGAGGTGCGTGCCTTGCTGGCCGATTCTTCGCTCCTCGAAAGCAAGACTGGATGGCGTGCCCAGACCAGCCTGCGCGAAGGCCTGGAGCGGACCATCGGATGGTGGCAAGGGCGCCTCAGCGAAGGCCGGGTGCGACACGAGATGGGCTACATGACATGAGCTTTCGCCCGGGAGGATTGGCTCTGTTGATTGCGGCTGCCTTGTCGTTGGATTTGACCGTGGCAGGCAGTCGGCAAAGCAGCGCGTCGAGACAATTTGTTGCGCCAGTGACGATGGACTTGCCCGATTATCTCCAACCCGCGACCGACCCAGCCTTCGGGACAATTTTCATGCGCATTACCAAGCCTGGGGCCCTTGGGAATGGAGTCGTATGCGAGAAAAAATTCTGCAGCCACCGTTATTCCAGCGCCCAGGCCTGGAATTCGGACCAGACTCTCCTCGTCATCACCAACGGCTGCAATGGCATGTGCTTTTTCGACGGGCAGACCTATGTCCCGCTCTTCCGTCGTGCTCGATCGGCTGAATGCGAATGGCATCCGCAAAATGCCGATCTGATGATCTGCGTTCAGGACCGGAAAATTTCGACCTGGGCGCCGCGGACCAATCGCGAAGACGTCCTGTTCGTTTCACCGAATTATCGTGATCTTCAGTTCGGGCCGTCCAAAGGCAATCCCAGCCGTGACGGCGATCGCATAGCAGTGCGCGCAATCCGTGGGGATGGCGCGATGGTTGTATTTGCCTATGATCTCAAGCAGCGCCGGAAATTTCCGGACATCGATCTTGCTCAGCTTGCCGGAACCGTCAGCGCCTGCTCGATCTCCCCGCTCGGTGCGAACATCCTGTGCTTTCAGAATGTGAACGAGGACACAGAGCAGCGGGCTATTTTCTCCGTCGACGGGACGTTGCGGCAGAGGTGGACTGACCATCATCGCCCCGGCCATGGCGATATGACGGTGGATAAAGATGGCAGCGAAGTTTTCGTGGGCATCAGCAAGTCCGACCCTGACAAATATCACGTCATCAAAAGGAGGCTGGCCGACGGAAAGGTCACCTCACTTATGAAGTTTGGCGAAGCCGAGCATGCATCCCTGCGGGCATTGGACAGGCGCGGTTGGGTGTTCGTAAGCTATGGCGGCAAGCCGGAAGAGATATCTGCCAATCCCGACTGGGCGCCATATGCGCGAGAGGTGATCGCGCTTCGCCTCGACGGCAGCGGGGAGGTTCGACGCGTCACGCAAACTCACAACGTCCCGTCCGATTACTGGAGCGAGACCCATGCCTCGCCATCCCCCGACGGCTCACAGGTAATCTGGTCGAGCAACTGGGGCGTGCCTGGCGGGCCGGTCTACGAATTCGTCACCCGTCTCGATTGGCCGGAAGAGCCGCGGTCGAACCAGAAGGAGATTGCCGCCAATGGTCCTCGTTGATCGAATGCTTCTTGTCGTGTTCGGTATGCTGGCTGCCATGAATACGGCTGCTGCAGCGGAACCGCGGGTCGCCTATCGACTTTCTGCCGGCGACACCGTCGAGATTGGAATTGCCTCCATCCCGGAGCGAACGCAACGTGCGGTGGTCCAGATGGACGGCACGATCGCGCTTCCCGAAGTCGGGATGGTTTCGGTGGGGGGCTTAACTCCGGCTGAACTGCAAACGCGCATGCAGACGATCTTGCCGACCAAGATATTCCACCAGCGTCTGCCTGATGGGCGGGAGCAAATGATCGTCATCAAGCCGACAGACGTGACCGCCGTGGTTGCGGAGTACAGGCCGATCTATGTGACCGGCGACGTGCTCACTCCCGGACAGCAGGCCTACCGCCCGCTGATGACCGTGCGGCAGGCGATTGCCGTGTCAGGCGGTTTCAGCCTTTTGCGGTCCCGGGCAAACCAGGTTGGCCCGGATCCGGTGGATCTGCGGCGCGATTACGAGTCGCTTTGGGGGGAATATACGAGAGATTATTTTCATAGCGCCCGCATCCGCGCCGAACTTCAGGACAAACCGACTTTCGACATGCAGCCACCACAAGGATCTCCCTTGCCGGCAAGTTTTGCGTCGGCGATCGCGCAGGCTGAAGCGGAAGGGCTGAAGCTCTCGTTGGACAACTTCCGGCAAGAGCAGGGCTTTCTCGAAAAAAGTGGCAAGGATGCTGCTGCACAAACCGAGACCCTGCTCAAGCGCGAGCAGGCCGAAGCGGATGGAGTGAAGGCGGACGAAGACGAGCTGGCGCGCGTAAGGAAAGCGTTTGAGTCCGGAAATCTAACCAATACCCGGCTTGCCGATGTCCGGCGCGCTTTGGTTCTTTCTTCCAGCCGGGCACTCGAAACGTCGGTTGAGCTTATGAGAGCACGACGTCAGCAGGACGATTTTACCAGACAGCACGAACGCAATGTCAACCAAAGAAGAATGGGTCTGCTGACTGAGTTGAAGGATACCAACGTGCGTCTTGCCGACGTTGGCGCAAGACTTCGCGCCGCCAGCCAGAAGTTGCAGCCCACGGGAGCGGCCGCTCTGCCGTTGCCGGTTGCCGGCGAAACGATCCAGGCCGAGGTCACGATCATTCGCAAGGTCGGCGAAGAATGGCGAAAACAGCTTGCCCAAGAAGACACCGAGGTCATGCCGGGAGACACGATCGAGGTCAGATTCAGCAGCGCTCTCGAAAATGCGGCGACCCGATAGATCGGCTGCGCCCCGATCCAATCGGCCGCCGCACTGTCGGTTGAGTGTGGCAACCGCTTTACTGCCTGAAAGCTCTGGAAAACTGGTCGGTGAGGGGCTTCATCAAGTAGGACCAGACACTGCGCTCGTCGGTTCTTATGTGGACTTCGGCGGGCATGCCCGGTTTGAGGATTTTCTCTCCTGTCAGGCACGTCGCTTCATTCTCGACGTCGATACGCGCCGAAAAAAAGGAAAGCTGGCGTTGCTGATCCTTGATCAGATCCGCTGAGACGCGCTTGACCGAGCCTTCGCAAGCAGGTGTGGTGCCGGCGTCGAACGCTGGAAAGCGGATCGACACCTGCTGTCCGGGATGAATCTCGTCGATACGCGACGGAGGAATGGAAGCGTCGACGACAAGGTTGTCGGAATCGGGCACAATCATCATGAGCACCTCTCCCGCGCCAATCACGCCTCCTACGGTATGGACCGAGGATTCTTGTACTGTGCCCGATTGCGGGGCACGAATGTCTGTCCTGCTGAGTTCGTCTTCGGCCACCACCTTGCGCTCACTGAGCTCGGTCTGCTTGGCTTCCGTTTCGCGAAGTTCGTTGGTCACGTCGCTCCGCATTTGTTCGTCGAGCTGAAGCACCTGCAGGTCCGTTTCACTGATGTGAGCTTGGACCTCTGCTATCGCTGCGACAAGGCGTCCCGATTCGCCGCGAGCCCGGGTCTTGTCCAGGCTGACATTGCTCAACCTCTCCTTGGACACCAACTTCTTTGCGTAGAGAGATTCGACATCCGCAAGGTTCTTGGTCAGCAGATCCAGAGACTCGTCCGTTGCAGACTGCTGCGATTTGAGGCCATCGATCTGACGTTCCAGCTGCTTCGCGCGGCTTTGTAATTGTGCCTTCTGGCCAGCCAGCGCCGCAGCACGGCTTTCAAACAAGGCACGCTCGCCACTGACAAGTGCCGCCACTTGCGGGTCGCCCATTTGAGCGCGAAGGTCGGGCGGGGTCTGCATTTCCGGCAGACCCTGGCGCTCGGCCTCCAGTCGGGCCAGACGAATGGTGGCGCGATTGAGGTCCTCGGTGACTATCTGCAGGTTTGCTCGGGTCAATGTGTTGTCCAGCCTGACCAACACATCGCCGGCCTTCACATGATCGCCGTCCTGAGCGAAGATTCCGCCGATGGTGCCGCCGGTTTGATGCTGGACTTTTTTAATGTTGCTTTCGACCACCACGGTTGCGGGCGCAATCACCGCGCCGGCAATCTTGGTCAATCCCAACCAGAGCCCTCCGCCAAAGATCAACAGCAAGCTGGTTGCCAGGCCCAAGAGCAGATTGGCCCGGATGCCATCCGGCTCTGGCTTCGTCTCCAACGAACGGCCTTCGCCACCGGCTGCGACGTATGACACGGCAACAGCAGAGCGATACCTCGCATATGCCCGGCTGCACCCTTGTGCGGCGGAACGACAATGTGCTGCTAGGCTCCGGACCAGAGTACCCCAGGGTAGATTGGCTCGAATCCCATCCGGTTGCGGCTTCTGCCCGGTCGGCGGGCCTTCGCCGCCAACCGCAGCATATGACGACATGGTCACGTTAGACACTAAGCAATACCTCACGCATGCCCGCTTGCACCGTGCTGCAGCGGAACGACAATGTTTGGCTTGTCCGGGCGCGGGAAGGGCCGGACCACATTTGCCAGAACGTCTTCGCGCGAGCCGAACGAATGGAGCATCCCGTTCGACAGGACGAGTACCTGATCGATGTTGACGAGAGCGGAGGGGCGATGCGCAACGACGATCACGATACCGCCGCGCCGACGCACTGCCAGGATTGCGCCGGCCAAAGCAGCATCACCGTCTGCATCCAGATTGGAATTTGGTTCGTCAAGAACGACGAGGAATGGATCGCCGTAAAGTGCCCTGGCAAGCCCGACGAGCTGCCTCTGCCCAGCCGAAAGGGCCGCGCCGCCTTCTCCGATGCGTGTTTGAAAACCCTGCGGAAGACGCATGATCATCTTGTCCACGCCCGCAGCCTTGGCAGCTGCCAGCACGCCTTTTGCGTCGCTTTTACCGCCGAACCTCGAAATGTTGTCGGCGATCGTCCCGTCGAACAGCTCAACGTCCTGCGGCAGGTAGCCAATATGAATGCCGAGCAGTTCTGAGTTCCACTGATCGAGCGAGGCGCCGTCCAATCTTACCGTGCCACGAAGCGGCTTCCATGCGCCGACCAAAGCGCGCACGAGCGTGGTCTTGCCGGAGCCGCTCGGGCCGACGACCGCCAACCCTGCGCCTCTCGCCAAGCGGAAGCTTACATTGAAGATGGTGGGCTTCTGCAGGCTTGGTGGCGCGACGGTCAATTCCTCGACCGCAAGCTCAGCCTTCGGGCCGGGCAGTTCCATTGGCTCTTGCTGGCTATCAAAAGCATCCAGGGCTGCCGCCAGCTCGGAATAGCTTTTGCGGGTTGCCAGAAACCCTCTCCAGTTTGCGATCGCCACATCGACCGGTGCCAGCGAGCGGCCCAGCAATATGGACGATGCAATGATCACGCCGGGCGAGGCCTCGCCGCCGATCACAAGGTAGGCACCAAGCCCCAGCACACATGATTGCAGGGCCATTCGGAGCGTCTTCGACAGTGAGCTTGCTGCGCCGACGACGTCGGAGAGCCGTTCCTGGTTCTTCAGATAAAGATGACTGACCTCGTTCCAGCGCCGGCTAAGCGGGGCGGAAAGGCCCATCGCCTGAACAACCTCTGCGTTGCGGCGGCCGGAGTCGGCCAGAAGCCGCTGCGCTACGAGTGTCTCAGATGCACGAGCCGCTGGTTTGCGGCCGATGATCTCGGCAACCACCGTCAAAAACACAACGGCACATGCGCCGAGCGTTGCCAGCACGCCAAGCGCGGGGTGCAGCAGATAGATGACCACCATATAAAATGGTATCCAGGGAGCGTCGAACAAGACTGTCGGCCCGAGCCCGGAAAGAAAGCCACGTAGCTGGTCCAGATCACGAAGCGGGTGTACCCGGTTCGCATCCGGCCCGGCGACGAGGGGCAGGGAAAGCGAGGCTGCGAACGCTTTTTGCTGCAGATTTCTATGCAGGCGGCTGCCGATGCGGACCAACAGGCGAAGCCTCACGAAATCGAGGAGCCCATAGGCCGCGTAAAGTCCCAGCATCCCGACTGTAAATCCGATAAGAGTCGGCACGCTCTGCGAAGGCAGCACGCGGTCATAGACCTGGAGCATGTAGACGGAGCCGGTCAAGGCGAGGATATTTATCAATGCCGAGAAAACGCCTACGCCGACGAGGCCGTGCACACAGCCGAACATTGCGGAGCGGAGATCGAGCGAGCGCCCTTTGGTCGACTTCATGATGTGCGCTCGTTGACGCGAAATTGCCGCGCAATCTCGTCGATTCTTTCGATGAGGGACAAACTTTAACCTTCCGGGAAGCAGCAGCCCCGCCCCGCTGCTGAACATTACGAATTGCTTACATACGTGCCTTCTTTGATTAAAATGTAGCAAAATCGTGACGCCAGGCTGAGAATTCGGCAACTGGCTCGCCAGGCTGGGGATAACCGGGTCAGGTAAGGAGATATTCCTAATCATGACACCCGGCAGAAGCTTATGATCATCTTTGTAGCATCAAGGCTTCAAAGCGTCTGGCGACGGATGGGTTTTGATTTTGTCGATCGAGAGTTAAACGGTTTTGAGATACACTTCATCGGTACGTCGGCCACCAACGCCGGCTAAATCGGGGAGGCGAGTGTCGTGAGCGAAGAGATCAATGTTGCCGATGCCTACGGCAGGGGGCGCAGCACCTTCATGGGATTGCAGTTGCTGGTCTCGCCCGGTGCGCTTGTTCCTCGGCCGGAAACGGAACTGCTCGGCAAGGCCGCTCTCGATGTCCTGAGCCAACTGAACCTGCCGGTGCCTCGCGTTGTCGACATGTGCTGTGGGGCGGGCAATCTGGCGTGCGCCATCGCGCACCACGCTCCCACCGCGCGCGTGTGGGCAAGCGATCTTACCGACGGATGCGTGGAGGTCGCGCGCCGCAACGTCACCCATCTTAAAATCGAGGACCGGGTAACGGTGCTTCAGGGCGACTTGTTCAGCGCCTTCTCAGGCTTGGAGCTCGACGGCACTATCGACGTGATCGTTTGCAACCCGCCCTACATTTCGGAAAAACGGCTCGAGGGCGACCGTTCGCATCTGGTCGAGCTCGAGCCGCGTGAAGCATTCGCAGCCGGCCCCTACGGCCTGAGCATCCACATGCGGGTGCTCAAGGAGGCGCCGCGCTATTTGCGGCGCGGAGGCATCCTGCTTTTCGAAGTGGGGCTTGGCCAGGACCGGCAGGTCATGAGTTTGCTCGAGCGTTCCAAGGCCTATGAGAGTATCCGGGCAGTCACCAACCAGGCCGGTGAGGTCAGGGTGGTTGTGGGACATACGAGGGCGCAGGCGTAAGCATCGCAGCCGCGGCAGGTAGACGCGCTGTCGCGGCTAGAAACGGCCGGGAAGCTGAAACAGAGTTGCGCGAGATTTCGGAAATCAGTTTCTCTTGCGTCAGTTTCTCTTGCGCATGACGTATTGCGCAATTCCCTCGATGGAATCGAGATTCTCCGGCAGCAGCTCGCTGTCTTCGACCGTGATGCCGAAGGTCTCCTCGATGAAGCCGATAACCTCGAGCACACCCGTCGAGTCCACGATGCCCTGGTCGAGGAGCGAGGTGTCGCTCTCCAGGCTCTCGGGATCGGCTATATAGAAATTCGAGGCCAGGAAAGCGCGAATTTGTTCGCTGCAGGTATCGGTTCTATCCTTGGTAGATAACATTTATTTCGCCTCCGGTACAAAAGATGAATGCTGATCAACTTCGCCCTGGTACCGACTCATGACAGGGCCGTTTTTTTGAGCTTACCCGTGTCGGTCATCGGCAGACTGGGTACGATGACGATGGACTTCGGAACCATGAAGTTTTCCAGCCGTCTCTGGCACTCTTTCTGCAACTGCTTTTCACCGATCATGCTTCCCTGCTCCATCACGACAAATGCCTTCACTGCTTGCCCGAGCAGTTCGTCCGGAACGCCGATGACCGCGGCTTCCCGTACGCCCGCAATGTTCATCAACACGTTTTCTACCTCCTTCGGCGCTATCTTCTCTCCGCGCGATTTTATGATCTCGTCGCCGCGACCGACGAAGTAGAGGTAGCCCTCGGCGTCCATCCGGCAGTAGTCGCCGGTGTATAGGACCTGCTCACCCGGCAGCGGGCCGGGCTTGAGCTTCCTGGCTGTCGCCTCCGGTTTGCCCCAATAGCCCTTCATCACCGTCGCTCCGCGGATGACGAGCTGACCAACGATGCCGGGGCCGACCCGCCTGTCATGCTCGTCGACAATCCACATTTCCGTATTGGGGATGGCGATCCCGACGCTCGACGGCTTTCGCTCCAGATCCTCCGGCGGCAGGTAGGTGCAGCGCTTGCATTCGGTAAGGCCGTACATCGAATAGATGCGGGCGCCAGAAAACAGCTCTTGCAGCAGGAGAATGTGCTTGAGCGGCAGGGCGGCCGCAGTGTTCGTGACGTAGCGAATACTCGAAAAATCCTGATCCCTGAGAGACCTGAGCTCCCCGAGTGCGGCGAAGATGGTCGGTACGCCGGGAAAACCCGTCACCCTTTCTTGCTTGATCAGCCCAAGGATCTGCGCCGGGAAGGCGAATGAGCGCTCAAGCACCAGCCGGGCGCCCGCGCCGAATGCCATGATCATCTGGTAAAGACCGTAGTCGAAGGCGAGCGGCAGGACATTGAGGATCACCTCGTCTTCGGCAAGCGCCAGGTATGAGGAAATCGAGGCGCACGCGGCGATCATGTTTCGATGCGTCAGCATCACGCCCTTGGGCTCGCCCGTCGAGCCGGACGTATAAATGATCGCAGCGAGATCGATGTCGATGCAGCGGCGCCAGGGCGGCGTGCTGCCGGCTGCCGCGACCGCAGCGTCCCAGCGCACAGCATGCGGCAATTCTTGCAGGTCGCTGTGTTCGATCGGCCCGGAGACGATCATGCGGCGCAACGATGGGCAATTCCGCGCCGGCTCCCTGAAAATCGAGTGCAGGTGTTTGTCGGTGATCAGTGCCGTCGGGCGGCAATCGTTGAGCAGATAATCAAGCTTGTCGCTTTTGGTGAGCGGATTGACGATGCACACCACGGCGTTGGCCTTTAGCACCGCCCAGAACGCAATGACGGCCTCGACAGTGTTGTCGGCGAAGACCACCACGCGATCGCCACGCGCAATTCCGGCATCGGTCAAATGGTGCGCTATGGCGTTCGAACGCATATCGAGATCGCCATAAGTGACGCGTTGATTGCCGCACACCAGGGCCACCTTCTCGCCGAGCCGGCTGGCAGAGTGGGTGAGATAGTCGTGCAGGAGCGGTACGGCGCCATGCATCATGCGAGCACCTCTTCGCGGTGTTCGCGGTCGATATCGATGCTGAGCTTGAGCGTGCGGGCCCCACTTGGACGGCTCGCGATAAATTGCCGATGGAGAAGCTGCGTCGACAGCACTCCGACCAGCGCCATATTGTCGGAGTTGGACAGGTCGCCGCCGCCGGCGCTGGCCTGGCACTTGCTCAAGAGCCGGGTAACCGACTTGGGATCGAAGACGTTCGCTTCGCGCAGCGCCGCCTCCGAAAGTGCTTCGCGAATGTAGGCCGGAGCGCCATCTGCGACAAAGCAAAGCGCGTTGGGAGCCCGGTAAGGCTGCTTCTTGCGGGTGACGATTTCCGACGGCACGATCGGTTGCGCTACGCGCTTCAGCACATGCTTTTCATCGAGCACGCGCAGCTTGTAGGCGGCCGGAAGCGAATTCGCGAGTCTCACGAGTTCATGATCGAGGAACGGGAAGCGCCCCTCGACGGAATGAGCCATCAGCATTCTGTCCCCTTGTGAGGAAAGCAGGTATCCCGACATCAGCGTCTGAATCTCGATATACTGGTCCTGCGCAAGAGAGCCCCATCGCGAAAACTCCGGCGGCAGGCGGGCAAGCAGCTCGGACACGGCGTTATGGCGCTCCGTTTGGGCGCGCATGTCTGCCGAAAACAGCCGCTTGATGGCGCTTGTGGTTCGCCAGCGCGTGCCATGCGCAAAACCAGGCGCGTCACAGGCGTGGATGTCGCGCCCGAAGAACTGGCGTGCCATCGCCTGCTGCTGTACCGGCGAGCGGCTGAGATAGGGATAGAGGCGCTCCAGCAGCCGCGAGCGTCGCGTCGAGGCGGGCTGGCGTCCCCAGAAGCGGCGGACCTTGCCTTCGCGGAACAAATCGTAGCCGGCGAACATTTCGTCGGCCCCTTCGCCGGTCAGCACGACCTTGATGCCATGCTGGCGCACCAGTCTCGAGAGCAGGAACAGCGGCGCCGGCGCGGTCCTGAGGATTGGCCGCTCGGTGTGGTAGATCACCTCAGGGAAGATGCCAGCGATATCGCTGCGCGAAACAACCACCTCATGATGGTCACTGCCGGCCACGCCGGCAACCAGGCGCTGGAAATGCGTCTCATCATACTCGGCGTCGGCAAAACGCAGCGAGAAAGTCTGGAAGCGCTCGCCCGCGAAGCGTCTCCCCAGCGTGGCGACCAGCGAGCTGTCGAGCCCGCCGGACAAATAGCAGCCGACCGGCACGTCGGCGCGTACTATCCTGAGCGCCGTCGCGGCGTCCAGGGCGCTGCGCACTTCCTCCACCGCGTCATCAAGCGAGCCGGTGAATTCATCATCGCCGGGTCCGTCAACCTCTGGATAGTCAGGCTTCCAAAAAGCCCGCTCCCGGACGACGCCGCTGTCATAAATGCGGATATGCCCCGGCGTGAGTTCGCTTACTCCTCCAAACACGCCTTGTGGCGGCGCGACAGTCCAGAGTGTGAAAGTCTGATCGATGCCGGCTGGATCGAAGGCGCGGGGTATATCCGCATCGGCCGCGAAAATGGCCTTCACCTCGCTGGCGAAGTAAAGCCGCCCGCCATGCTCGCAAAAGTGCAGCGGGCAAATGCCGAACCGATCCCGAGACAAGACGAGACGAGCTGCCACGGAGTCCCAGATGGCGACTGCCCACTGCCCATTCATTCGCTCGAAGGCGGCCTCGCCCCACGCATGATAGGCATGGACGATGACCTCGGTGTCGCTGCGTGTGCGGAAGCAATAACCGAGCGCAACCAGATCTTGTCGCAGCTCGACGTAATTGAAGATTTCGCCGTTGAAGACGATCCACATTGTGTCGCCCGCGCCGGCGAGTGGCTGCTGGCCGCTTGCGAGATCGATGACGGACAGGCGGGCATGCGCCAATCCCGCACGTCTGTCCCGGTAAAGGCCGCGTTCGTCCGGGCCGCGATGCGCCAGCGCCCCCGCCATGCGTATCAGCGCATCCCGGGAAGGGGGCGCCGCTGCGGCGCTCAGCGACACAATTCCGGCGATGCCGCACATCGCCTAGCCCTCGCCCATTGAAGAGGACACCAACGGCCGCGCGTGAAGATAACGTGCGGCGCGCCGCTTGCTGTCGATATCCTTGAAAACCTTCTGGACCTGCATCACCGTGAGGCTGGTTGCCTCAGCGACGTCTTCGTCGGCGATCCCATGGTTCAAGCCGTAGAGGCACAGATCCATCAGATAATAAGGAAGCGCGAAGTAGAACTCCTCCTGACTCTGCGCCATCGAGAAGGTGTCCGTGGTGGGCGGTCTGCGCCGGACCTCTTCGTCCACCCCAAGATATTCGGCCAATTGGTAGACCTGGGTCTTGTAGAGGTGGACGATTGGCATCAGGTCGGCAATTCCGTCGCCCTGCTTGACGAAGAAGCCCTGGTCGTACTCCAGGCGGTTCGGCGTGCCCGCTACCGCGTAGTTGAGGCGGTCGGCATGGTAGTATTCGGTCATCTTGCGCAGGCGCTGCTTGTAGTTGGTTGCAGCGACGATCTGCAGATAGGCTGCCGACGGCAGGCGCACTGTGTCGGTCCTGCCCTCGGGGTCCTGAACCGTGAGGCGCGTGATGTTGAGACCGTTGCTCTCGAGAACCGAGGCGAGCACCAGCTTGCATTTCCAGCCGTCCCCATATTCGGGAACGACGGTCTGGATTGCTTCGGTCTGCCGTCTATAGGCGCCGGTCGCTTCCAGGGCCGGCGTTATATCCTCCAGGATCGTTTCGATACCAAGGTGTGCGGCGACAATGCGGCCGAGCCTCAGTGAGTCGCCGGAGGAATGGCGCTCCGGCATGAATATCCCGAGGACCTTGCCTTTCCCAAAGGCGCGAACACACAACGCCGCAACGACGGAGCTGTCGATGCCGCCTGAGAGGCCGACAACCACGCCTCGACGTCGCAGCGTGCCAAGGACCTGCTGGCGCAAGATCTGGACGATGCGATCGACTTCCGCGCCAGCGTCGAGCACCAGGGCGTCTTTGCCGAATGATGAGATCAGGTCGATGGCTTGTACTCCAGTTTGCGAGACTCGATTGGCGAATAGGTTTTCGCCACCGCTTTCTCGATAAGGGGACGATTGGTGGTAAGGTGAGGCTCTACAACCAGATCGATGTGGCTGCCGACGATCGGAATCACGTCCAGATGGGCGAAGACGTTATCCCAGCCGATTGCCAGAGGCATTCCGGGTCGAGCACAGCGGAACAGGGTGCCTGTGATCGGCAGAGCCGGCTTTGGCTCGGCCACCCACTGGAAGAAGGCTTGCGCGCGCAAAACCTCTTGCAGTTCTAGTTTGGTTCTAAAGCTCGTCGCGTTGAACTGTCCTTGAGCGAAGCGGTCGAGAAACTGGACCAGTTGTGCCTCGCGCTTCATTGCCACGGCAACTTTCGCGAGGGCGCGGCAAGCCATCCGGTAAGCGGACACGCGGTTGGTTCGGATTCGATTGACTGTGCGCGTAAACGTCTCCCAGCGGGCGCTTCGCTCCCCGACGAGGCTGGTGTCGAGGATGCCGAGGAACTTTACGGTTCGCCCCGCTGCCAGCAGCCGCGCCGCAACTTCGAAGGCAACAGCGCCGCCGAGCGAATGGCCGAGAAGTCGTACATGGCCCGAGGGTTGGGCGCGGCGGATCTGGTCGACGGCGGCGTCGGCCATATCGGCGAGGCTGTCTTGTCCGCGCAGTATCATAGCCAGGGCCGGATACCTGATCGGGGCAACACGGGTCACCTTGCCCATCGCTGCTGCAAAGGCAGCAAGGCTCGGGCCATAGCCGACGGACCCGGGGAACAGAAAAAGAATGGGAGGGTCGTGCTTCTGGGCGCGCGCGCTTTGATCGCCTGCCTGGGCGGACACGACCGCCTTGATCATTTGCTCCAGGCTCATCCCGACGGTGAAGGCCTCAAGGCCGAGTTCCTGCCCGATGGCGCTTTCGATTTCCATGACGCAGTGCAGCAGCTTTAGCGAATCTCCTCCGGCGTCATCCCAGCGTCCTGCCGCTACGCGCGTATTGAGAATGCTGGTCCATGCCCGCTGGACGACCTGCTGCGCGGTCAGCTTGCCTTGCGGCTCGAGCGGACGCGCGGTCGCCGCTGTCTCTCTGGCTGAAAGATCCATCTCTGCAAGTGTCGTGATGTCGACTTTGCCGCTCGGCAGACGCGGAATCTCGGCGATCGTGTGCAACCGCAAGGGACGCAGCGGCGGCGGCAGATTGGTCCTGACAAGCTGGCGAAGCTCGTCCGAAAAGGTCGCTTCGGCCGAGCGCCGAGGAATAGCAAAGGCGACAAGCTCATTCGCGGCCGTGACGATTGCCACGGCATCCGCGACAGAGGGTGCACAACGCAGCACCCGTTCGAGTTCGGCTGGCTCGACGCGTCGACCGTTGATTTTTACCTGGCGCCCCTTGCGACCGACGATGTGCAGTAGGCCTTGATCATCAAGTCGAACGAGGTCACCTGTCGCGAAAATCCGAAGGCCTGGATCGTGCGGGTCTGATGTTGCCGGCACAACCGCCCCCTCCTCCCAATGGCCAAGCAGGACATACGGGCTCCTGGTCAGAAGCTCTCCGCTGCGGCCCGGTTGAACGCGGCGGCCCGCTTCGTCGACAATTGCGAAGGCGATTCCAGGCAGCAGCCAGCCAACTGGAACCGAATCTCCATGCTCTGGCCAGTCTCGCGGCAGGAACCATTGCGAGCCGGTGGTCTCGGTTGACGAATAACCGATCTGGATAAGGCACGTATCGGAGACGGCCTTGCGCAGCAGGGCGATGTCGGTCCAGGGCACCTTCTCGCCACCGATCCGGGCGACTCTGAGTGAATGGAACGCTTCTGCAGGTCCGTCTGCCATAAGCGCGCGAAGCAGTGCCGGCACCAGATAGGTGATTGTCACGTCTTCGGATCGCACCAGGCGTTGAACGGCGCGCAAGCCGACCGCTTCGACTTCGACCAGATGCAAGGTGGCGCCGGTGAGAAGAGCAGCAAGAATCTCCCGGCACCCGGCGATTGTGGCCGGTCCGGTCAATGGCAGGAAAACGTCATCCGAGTTGATGTGGCACGCATCGACATATTGCTGGACCCGGCACAGCAAGCTGCGCTGGCTGTTAACGATGCCTTTGGGCCGGCCCGTACTCCCTGACGTATAAAGCACGATGGCGGGCGCATCGACCGAGACGGAATAAGAACGAGGCACTTGCCCAGCCTGCGAGGCCGCACTGGTCGACACATCGATCCAATTGACCAGGTGAGGCAAACCATCGGGTCGGACATTGCCCTCGCCCAGGACAGCCGAGAGCCGCGCCCCGGCCACGATTTCAAGGATACGCGAGCTAGGATCTCGCGCGTTGAGTGGCACCGAAGGCCGCCCAGCCGTCATGCTTGCCAGCATGGCAATGGGATACCAGGCCGAGTTGGCCTGAAGAATCCCTATCGCCTGTCCGTCTGGGACGGCCGCCGCGATCTGGTGGGACAGCGTCTCGACTGACCGGAGGAGCTGGGAATAGGTCAGACGATTGGCGCCGTCGCTGATTGCAAGCTTGTCGGGGTACTGGCGGACGACATTTCTCAGGTGATCGAAGGCCGCAATGTTGGTAAAATCGACGCCCAATCTTTGAAATGGGCGCAGTACGGGACCACCCTGATCCAGTGCGTATTGTGGGACACTTGACCAATTATCCGAGGTCGTTGTCTGACAATCCACCGCTAGATCCTGATCCGCGACTTCTGATCCCAAATATGCCGAAGACATGAGTTGCCTACGCTAAGATTAGGGTCACTTATCGCCCCCCGCCCCAATCTTTTCATCGATCATTCTGATGATGCCCCGATCTTCGCTCAATGACGCTTGGTTAGTCACTTCGCCTGTTTCGCAAGCCGCCGGCAGAGCCAATCATGCCGGGCTCGCTGGCTGTTGTGGTGCGCATGACACGGACACATGCCAAGGCGGGCTCGAAGACCAAGGTGGGGTCGAAGATGGAATTGCCGCTATTCAGGCATATTGCCTATTCGGTGGTTCTTCCGGACGATACCGCCGATGTTTCGGTGTCGGAATAGCTGCCGGGGACGAAACAATAGGCATAGATCTGTCCCCGATTTTCGTCGGTCACGCGGATCCAATCCTTTTCCCACGTTCGGAAGGTAATACGCCCGCCCGTCATCATAGCTGCGGCTCTGAACGGACTCGGCGCGTTGACAACGCGCACCGAGATAACATCGTCGCCGTCCATACGCTCGACGAGATACGTCTGCATGAAAGCCTCCCCATGCCCCGCTAGATCACCCGCACTTTAACGCCGGCTAATGAATTCGGTTGCAACTGCTTGGCGAAACTTTGGGTCCGATACTTTCCGTACCCACCGGCAACTTGGTCCTCCGTATCCGTCAGGTTTTTCAGCGACGGGATGCCAGTTCAGGGGATGGCAGGCTGATTGCGGCCATGCCGGCGACATGCCAATCTGCGCCGCAACGTTAGGCCTTCGCCTCCGCGGGCAATGGAAAAGGCGCTCGAATGGGCTCCTTTATGCTGTCCGTGATCTGGCATTCTGCCCGTGATTTGGCCTCATCGGACGACCCTGCAGGCCTTTGCGAGACATCCACATAGCGTGGCGTCGCCATCACCGAGGCATAGCAATGTGCGTCGGCGGAGAAATGGGACGGTTCGAGGTTTTCTGAACCTGCCTCACGACGACTGCGTCGTGTCGACGATCCGTTGGAACAGATGGCCTGGTGCTGGAACGTCAATCGTATTTGGCCAGGAAGCGCCCGACGGCGCTGAGGCAGTCGTGCTTTTCCTCCACATGCGGCATGTGGCTGGAATTCGGGAAGACCAGGCCTTCAACGCACGGGATAAGATCCAGAAAGGGCTGGACGCAGGCCTCGGTCGCTTCGTCGTAGAAGCCGCGGAAAACCAGGGTCGGCGCCTCGATCCGATGCAGGCGGTCAACGATGGTCCAGTTCCGCATCGTGCCGATGACGTGGAACTCATTCGGACCGTTCATGGTGTGATAGACGGTCGGATCTTCCTCGATTGCCGCAAATGTCCGGGCGACCTCTGGCGGCATCGGAACGACGCGACAGACATGACGGTCGTAGAAAGCCTTCGTCGCCGCAACATATTCGGGCTGATCGGTGGTTCCCGCCGCTTCGTGCCGGTCGAGCGCACTTTGCACATCGGCTGGCAACTCGGCGCGCAATTGCCGGGCTCCTTCCACCCACAGCGCCATCGAGGCCAGCGAATTGGCCAGGATCAATGCCTTCAGCCCCTCAGGGCGGCGCACGGCGTGCTCGGCCGAGAGTATGCCGCCCCAGGACTGGCCGAGCAGGGCATAATGGCCGGCAATGCTGAGATGGGCGAGCAACGCATCGAGTTCGCCCAGGAAGAAATCGACGGTCCAGAAGTCGCCGCCCTTGTCCGGCAGATGGGTCGATTTGCCGTTGCCGATCTGATCGTAGTGGATGACGGCTCGCCCGGTTCCGGCAAGCTCCTTGAATGAGTCCACATAGTCGTGGGTGCAGCCCGGTCCACCATGAGCGACGACCAGGGGCACCTTGCCCGACCCGATGTCCCCGGTCACACGGTACCAGGTGCGATAGCCCTTGTAGTCGCTAAATCCTTCGGTGATCGCATGTGCCGTCACAGTCCAAGCTCCGCATCATGGCGCGGCAGGAGCCACTTTGGTGCACCCCTCCCAAGCCTTGTTTGCGGCCGACGGTACTAAGCGGCCCAGCGCATTTACAGCTAGCACTATTTATAGGTTCGCCGGTTATGGGTTCGCCCGAGGCAAGGCCGATCGCCCGCAGGTCGCGAGCCTCAATGCTCCGGTTCGAGCAGCCGGTAATGGGCGGCGAGCGCGATGGCATGGAAGCGGTTGCGCGCGCCAAGCTTTCGCGTCGCCGCGTTGAGGTGCAGCGTTGCGGTAGGCACCGCGCGGCCAATCTCACGCGCAACCTGCTTGGCCGTCAGTCCGGCAGCGGCCAGGCGCAGGCACTGACGTTCGCGCGACGTCAGATGGACATGTTGGCAGGTGCGGATTCCGGCGTCGAAACCGGCGTAGGCGGAGTCATGCAGCAGATGACCCAGATCTCCGATCTCGGCGATCAAGGGTCTGGCTTCGAGCTCGAACCCGGCCTCCGGATCGGCACGGATCGCAGTGAAGGTGGCGAGATCGCCGCCGGCAAGGCGAATGGGTACGGTGACGCCGCAGGTCATCCTGGTGTCAAGCAAATAGCTGACCACAGGATCGTGCTTGGACTGGAGCACGCGCTGCATGACGGTGCTCTGAACGCCGCTGTGCGACCAGAGAAACGGTCTCGATACGGTGAGCGCGGCCTCCTGCACCGGGTCAAGCTGATAATATCCGCCCTTGCACCAGAGATCCTGCATGTCGCGCGGCACGTTGCGCAGAGCCATCAACGAGGGCGTGATAAGCTCGCCCTTGTGACTGACCGGCACGGGCGTATAGTCGTAGATGAATGCGGTGAAACCGATAGGCTCCAGCACCTCCGTTGCCACCGCCATGGCAGCGTCGATGCTCATTCCGGTTTGGAACCGGCTCTCTAGATCGCCTGGAAGGCTTTGCATCGGGCAAGCTTACCCGCTGATGATTGCTTGTCAAATAGCCATGTCGGCCGGCTGCTCAACAAATAGGCGGGGATAAGCCTGTCCGACCCTATCTATCTTAATAGCTATCCCGTCCGGCTTCGCTCGCCGTAGTCTTTTGCGATTGGGCCAAGTAGCGGACACCGTTCGCAAACCCAGACTGTTTCAGCCGCGCAATGGTCGATCGACCGGGCTCAGCGCGGCAAAAGCCGAGACGCCTCCATGAGGGAACAAATATGCGACCCCAAAAAGCATTTGCAGCGTTGATGCCCTGCCTGGCTCTGCTCGGCGTGTCCATGATGTCGCCGGCAAACAGTGCCCTGGCCACCGAGGGCAAGCCAGGCGGCACACTCCGACTGCTGGCCAATGCCGCGGCAGGCACCGCCGATCCGCACATCAACTACACGCTGCAGTATTTCCAGATCAATTATGTCCTCTACGATGGCCTGGTGACCTACAAGAAGGCCGGGGACAAGACCGGTTTCGAAGTCGTCGCGGACCTGGCGGAAAGCCTCCCGCAGGTCGAGAACGGCGGCAAGACCTACGTCTTCAAGCTGCGCAAGGGCATCAAATTCGCGGATGGCTCGGATGTCACCACGAAGGACGTGGTGGCTTCGTTCCAACGCATCTTCAAGATCAGCGGGCCGACGGCCGGGACCTTCTACAAAGGCATCGTCGGCGCGGATGCGTGCTTGAAGACGCCTGCGACGTGTACCCTCGAAGGTGGCCTGTCAGTCGACGACGCCGCCGGAAACATTACCTTCAATCTGGTCCAGCCGGATGCCGAGTTCCTGCAGAAGCTGGCTGTTCCGCATGCGTCGATCCTGCCGGCGAGCGCGCCGCCGAAGGACGCCGGCACCGATCCGATCCCGGGCACCGGACCCTACATGATCGCCAGCTACGATCCCAACAAGCTGATGAAGATTGTGCGCAACCCTCATTTCAAGGAATGGAGCAAGGAAGCGCAGCCGGCCGGATATCCGGACGAGATCGACTACGAATTCGGCCTAACCGACGAGGCGGCGGTGACCGCTGTCGAGAACGGCCAGGCGGACTGGATGTTCGACCCGCCGCCGTCCGACCGTCTCGCTGAACTCGGCACCAAATATGCCAAGCAGGTCACGGTTCATCCGCTGACAGCGATGTGGTACGCGCCGATGAACACCAATCTGGCGCCGTTCAACGACATCCGCGTTCGCCAGGCAGTGAACTTCGCGATCGACCGCGCCGCGATCGTCAAGCTGTTCGGCGGCAGCAATCTGGCGCAGCCGGCCTGCCAGATCCTGCCACCGGGCTTCCCGTCATTTGCGGCCTATTGCCCGTTCACCGCCAATCCAGGCGAGAAGTGGTCAGCACCGGATATGGACAAGGCCAAGCAATTGGTCGCTGAATCGGGAACCGCAGGTCAGGAGGTGACGATCATCACCGAGGACACCACGGTCTCCAAAGCGATCGGCGTCTACCTGCAGGATGTGCTCAACCAGCTTGGCTACAAGACGTCGGTCAAGCCGATCTCGCAGAACATACAGTTCACCTACATCCAGAACACCAATAACAAGGTGCAGATTTCGATCTCGCAATGGTTCCAGGACTACCCGGCGCCATCGAATTTCCTGCAGGTCTTGTTCAGCTGTGCCTCGTTTACGCCGGGCTCCGACGCCTCGGTCAATATTTCGGGGTTCTGCGACAAGTCGATCGACGCATCGATGGATGAGGCAGAGGCAGCCACCATCGCCGATCCGGCCAAGGGCGCGACACTCTGGACCGCCATCGACAAGGCTGTGACGGACAAGGCTCCGGTCGCTGTCCTGTTCACGCCAAAGCGCGTCGATATGATCTCTTCCAGGCTGAAGAACTTCACCTTCAGCCCGCAATTCTACTGGATTGTCAGCCAGTCCTGGGTGGAATAGCCGACCGGAGCCAATGCAACGGAGTGCCGCTGGCTCTCCGTCGCATTTCCTTTTCCGGCGGATCAGCGCATCTTCCAGGCCGCGATTTTTCCCAGGCAATCCTGTTCATGGTCAATGTCATTGCGGATCAGCCTGCCATCCCGGTTCGCCGGGCCACCGATGGCCCGTGGCGCACCGCTTGGCGCAAGCTGAAAGGCGATCGTTCGGCAATATCTGCCTTCGCCGTGCTCGTCGTCATCGTGATCGCCTCGCTCGCGGCGCCGCTTTATGCGCGATACGTCTCCGGCACCGATCCATTTGTGACCAATCTCAATGGCGAGATCGTCGTCGATGGGGTGACCCAGCCGGTGCTGCAGCCCTCCACCGAAGGCCTTGGCCTCGGCATGACGCCGGTCGGGCCGACCTCGCGCATCGGACCCTATATGCTGGGTGCCGACAACCAGGGCCGTGACGTCGCGGCGCGGCTGCTTTACGGCGGACGGGATTCGCTGTTGATCTCGGGTGCTGCAGCCGTGCTGTGCCTTGTCCTCGCGACATTCCTTGGGGTCGTTTCCGGCTTCTTCGGCGGCATCGTCGACATCGGCCTGTCGCGCATTCTCGACGTGCTCTGGGCTTTTCCGATTTTCCTGTTGGCAATTTCATTGTCGATCGTGCTGATTGCGCAGAGTATCCAGATCGGTCCGTTCGAAATCCGCTCCGGCAGCCTGTGGCTACCGGTCTTCATCATCGGCATCGTCTATGTGCCCTATGTGGCGCGGCCGATCCGCGGCCATGTCCTGACCTTAATGCATGCCGAATTCGTCACCGCTGCGATCGGCCTTGGCGCATCGCCCTGGCGCATCCTTTTGCGCGACATCATGCCCAATGTGGTGACCCGCATCATCGTTTTCGTGCCGTTGATCCTGGCGCTCAACATGATGACGGAATCCTCGCTGTCGTTCCTGTCGATCGGCGTGCAGCCGCCGGATGCCAGCTGGGGCACGATCATCCAGGACGGCCAGGGCCTGCTCTATTCGCGGCCGGTCGTGGCACTGGCGCCGGGGCTAGCCATTGTGATCACGGTGCTGGCTCTAAACATTCTGGGCGACGGCGTGCGCGACGCGCTCGATCCGAAATCCTCGCCGAGGGGCGTCTAGTGGTTGCCGCGCTCGGCTTCCGGCTTGGCCAGATGGTGCTGGTTATGTTCGGTATCAGCGTCGTCGCTTTCCTGATCTTCTTTGCGACGCCTGGCGCTGATCCATCGGCGCGCATTGCTGGCCGCAATGCTTCGCAAGAGACGCTGATCCAGGTGCGCCACGATTTCGGTCTCGACCGGCCATTGCCGGTGCAATATGGGCTGATGATGAACCGGCTTTTCGTCAGCCGCGATCTCACCTCCTTCGTCAATCGCGGGCAGCGCGTCATTCCGACCGTGATAAGCGCCATTCCCGTGACGCTGTCGCTGGTCGGCGGCGCGGCAGTGCTGTGGGTGCTCGGCGGATTGATCGTCGGTGTGATCGCAGGCGCAACGCGCGGTACATTCATTGATCGCGCGCTGATGATCCTGAGCCTGGTAGGTGTGTCGATCCCGGTCTTCTGGCTGGGCGAGGTCGCCAACCTGCTGACGCAAAGCCGCTGGCACGACAACTGGCTGTTTTCCTGGGTTCCTCCGCTCGGCTACATCCCCCTGACCGAGAATCCCTGGGGCTGGTTCAAGGCGCTCGTCATTCCGTGGTTCACGCTGGCAACCCTTTATGTCGGCCTCTACGGCCGGGTGCTGCGGGCAAGCCTGATCGAAATGATGCAGGAGGATTTCATCCGCACCGCCCGGGCCAAGGGGATCGGCGAACGCCGGGTGCTGCTGCATCATGGCCTCAGGACCTCTTTGGTCGCATTCGTCACCATGTTCGGCCTCGATTTCGGTGCCTTGGTCGGCGGCGGCGCGCTGTTGACCGAAGTGGTCTTCGGATTGCAGGGTGTCGGAAAACTGACGTATGAGGCGCTGCAGACCCTCGATCTGCCGATGATCCTGGCCACGGTGATTTACGCCGCCTTCTTCGTGGTGATGGCAAACTTCGTCGTCGACGTCGTCTTCGTCATAATCGACCCGAGGGCGCGCAATGTCGGCTGATGCTCCCCTTCTGGTGGTCAAGGACCTCACTGTCTCCTTCCGCAGCGACGAAGGCCTGGTGCGGGCGGTGGGAGGTGTTTCGTTCTCCGTCGAGCAGCGCGAGATCGTCGGTGTGGTCGGCGAATCCGGTTCGGGCAAAAGCCAGACCTTGCTCGCCATTATGGGGTTGATCGACAGCCCCAACGCTATCGTCTCCGGTTCCATCCGTTTCATGGGACAGGAGCTGATCGGGCTCAAGCGGCGTGCGCTCGATGCCATCCGCGGCCGCCAAATCGCGATGATCTTCCAGGATCCGATGTCTGCGCTCACCCCGGTGCATACGATCGGCAACCAGATCGGCGAGCAGGTCCGCGCGCATGAAAAGGTGTCGGCGAAAGCGGCACGGGCGAGGGCCGTGCAATTGCTGGATGCCGTCGGCATCGCAAATCCGGATCGGGTCATCGACAGCTACCCGCACCAGCTTTCCGGCGGTATGCGCCAGCGCGCGGTGATTGCCATGGCGCTCTCGTGCAACCCGGCGCTGCTCGTCGCGGATGAACCGACTACAGCCCTCGATGTTACCGTGCAGGCGCAGATCCTCGAACTGATCGGACGATTGCGCGACCAGTTCGGTTCCGCTGTGATCCTGGTCACGCATGATCTTGGCGTCGTCGCCGAAGTCGCGGACCGGGTACTGGTTATGTATGGCGGACGCTTTGTCGAGGAGGGCGGCAAGAGCAGCGTGTTCCGGGCGCCGCTGCATCCCTACACATGGGGCTTGTTCGGCTCGATCCCGCCGATGGAGGGACCACGTCCAGCCCGGCTCGCTGCCATTCCGGGAATTCCGCCGTCGCTCTCCAACCTGCCGAAAGGCTGCGCCTTCAGCCCCCGCTGCGCCTTTCGCCACGACGCCTGTCTGGTTCAACTGCCGATCATGCAAGGCGAGAGCCATCGCGCCGCGTGCCTGTTGCCGGAGCCTACGCGCAGACAATTCGCTGCCCAGAGGCCTGGCGGCGTGGTGGAGATGCAACGATGAATGCCATGCCACGCGAACGTCCGCTGCTTCGTGCCGGCGACCTGTCGAAGCGCTATAGCGTCGGCCGCTCGATCTTCCCGGCGCAGCGCCGGACCGTGCATGCGGTTGATACGGTGTCGCTAGACATCTGGCCCGGGGAGACCCTCGGCATCGTCGGCGAGTCCGGTTGCGGCAAATCCACGCTTGGCCGGTGTCTGGTGCGTCTGACCGAAATCAGCTCGGGGTCGCTGGAATTCGAGGGCCGCGACATCAGCGACGCCTCCCAGCGCCAGCTTCGTCCGTTGCGGCGGCAGATGCAGATGGTCTTTCAGGATCCCAGCGCTTCGCTCAATCCGCGCCGGCGGGTCGGCGATCTGCTGGCCGATCCGTTCCGCATCCATGAACGCCTCTCGGCATCGGAAATGGCGGACCGCGTGGCCGAGCTCCTGCGCCGGGTCGACTTGTCGCCCCAGCACGCATCGCGCTACCCGCACGAATTCTCCGGCGGCCAGCGCCAGCGTATCGGCATCGCCCGCGCGCTGGCGCTGCGGCCACGGCTGATCGTGGCCGACGAGCCGGTCTCGGCGCTCGACGTGTCGATCCAGGCGCAGATCGTCAATCTGCTCGCCGACCTGCGCGAGGAGTTCAACTTGACCTATGTGTTCATCGCCCACGATCTTTCCGTGGTGCGTCAAATCTCGAGCCGTGTGGCGGTGATGTATCTGGGGTCAATCGTGGAGAGCGGGCCGACCGACGAGGTCTTTGCGGCGCCCAGACATCATTACACCGCGGCGCTGCGTTCCGCCGTGCCGATACCCAGCATCGACCGGGCGCGGCGCGGCCGGCTGGTGCTCAAGGGTGATCTGCCCAGCCCGATGAACCCACCCTCGGGGTGCCGGTTCCACACCCGTTGCCCAGCTGCCACCCCGATCTGCCGCAGCGAGCGCCCGCTTCTCCAAAGCATTGGCGAGGGCCGCCTGGTTGCTTGCCATCATCCAGCCGGCGGTTGACGAGGGAATTCTCGTTCAACGATATCCGGACCGTCAGCCGTAATCATTGCTTCGGCGAGAATAGAGGCCGATCTGGACGCCGCACGATCCGGCGCTATGTTGCGCTTCGGCGGCCGGGCATCGCGGATGCCTAATACTAAAGTAACTGTTCTCGCGTTGCCGAGCGATGCTACGATTTGAAGGACGGCGGCCGTACAGCGCTGCGTGATTTTGCGCCGGCGAGGACGGAATGTGGGAGGCCACTCTTCGTGCTGCAGCAGGCTGCCGCCGACATGTTGCTCGGTTGTCGACCATAAGGGAGGAAGTCACCAATGAAGATATCGTACCTGGTCTCGGCCGCGCTTCTTGCAGCGACCGCGATGCCTGCCGCAGCCGCCGAGATTTCCGACGGCAAGATCAAGATCGGCATTCTCAACGACCAGTCGGGCGTCTATGCCGATTTCGGCGGCAAGTGGTCGGTCGAGGCCGCCAAGATGGCGGTCGAGGATTTCGGCGGCAAGGTACAAGGCTCGCCGATCGAGATCGTCAGCGCCGACCACCAGAACAAGCCGGACATCGCCTCCAACATTGCGCGGCAGTGGTATGACACCGAACAGGTCGATTCCATCATGGAACTGACCACCTCCTCGGTGGCGCTCGCCGTCCAGGGAATTTCCAAGGAAAAGAAAAAAATTGACATCGTCACCGGCGCCGCGACCACCGAGCTAACCGGTAAACAGTGCTCGCCCTATGGCTTCCACTGGGCCTACGACACGCATTCGCAGGCAGTGGGGACTGGTGGCGCTCTCGTCCAGCAAGGCGGCGACAGCTGGTTCTTCGTCACAGTCGATTATGCATTCGGCTATTCGCTGAAGGAGCAGACCGCAAAGTTCGTCGAGAGCCATGGCGGCAAGGTGGTTGGCGAGGTGCGTTACCCGCTCGGCTCGACCGACTATTCATCCTTCCTGCTGCAGGCGCAATCGTCGGGCGCCAAGGTTATCGGCCTGGCGAATGCCGGCCTCGACACCTCCAACTCGATCAAGCAAGCGGCCGAATTCGGTATCGTGCAGGGTGGTCAGCGGCTTGCAGCACTTCTGTTCACGCTGGCCGAGGTGCATGGGCTCGGTCTCGAGGCGGCGCAAGGCGTGGTGCTGACCGAAGGTTTCTACTGGGATCGCGACGACAAGAGTCGCGAGTTCGCCCAGCGCTTCTTCAAGCGCACCAACCGCATGCCGAATATGATCCAGGCCGCCACCTATTCAGCGGTGACCCAGTATTTGAAGGCGATCGACAAAGCCGGCACCGATGGAACCGAGGCGGTCGCAAAGGAATTGCATGCGATGCCGGTGAACGATGTCTTTACGGCAAACGGCAAAGTGCGGGCCGACGGCAACATGGTTCATGACATGTATCTTTATCAGGTCAAGTCGCCGAGCGAGAGCACCAAGGAGTGGGACTATTACAAACCGCTCGCTACGATCCCCGGTAACGAGGCGTTTCTGAGCCCCAAGGAGAGCGGCTGTCCCATGGCAGGCGAGTGATTGGCGGACCGATGGCGCCGCCTGAACCGGATCGGCCGCGGGTGGTGCTTTCCGCCCGCGGCCTGCGGCGTGACTTCGCCGGCTTTGTTGCGGTCAGGAATGTCGATCTCGACCTCTACCACGGCAACATCCACGCGCTGATCGGACCCAACGGCGCCGGCAAGACCACCGTCTTCAACCTGCTCACCAAGTTCCTGCCGCCGACCAGCGGCAGGATCGAACTGCTCGGCCACGACATCACCCGCACCTCGCCGGCCAAGGTCGCGCGGATGGGCCTGGTGCGCTCGTTCCAGATCTCGGCGGTGTTTCCACATCTCAGCGTGCTCGACAATGTGCGTGTTGCGCTGCAGCGGCCGGGCGGGCTCAGCGTTCAGTTCTGGCGCTCGCTGTCTGCGCTCGATCGATTGACGCCGCGCGCCGAGGAGCTTTTGCGGTCGGTCGGCCTCGACGATGCCAAGAACAGGCCCGCCGCCGATCTCTCCTATGGCAGGAAACGCGTGCTCGAGATCGCCACGACGCTGGCGCTCGACCCGAAAGTGCTGCTGCTCGACGAGCCGATGGCCGGCATGGGGCACGAGGATGTGCGCACGGTTTCCGACATCATCCGCTCGGTCGCCAGGGAGCGTGCGGTGCTGATGGTCGAGCACAATCTGACTGTTGTAGCCGATCTTTGCGACTGGATAACCGTCATGCAGCGCGGCGAAATCCTTGCCGCCGGCGACTACTCCACGGTCAGCCGCGACGAGCGGGTGAGGATCGCCTATATGGGCACCGCCGATGAGTGACGCCGCGCCGCTTCTCGCAGTCCGCGGCCTCAACGCCTGGTATGGCGAGAGCCATGCGCTGCACGGCGTCGATCTTGAGGTCTTTCCAGGTGAAACTGTGACGTTGCTGGGCCGCAACGGCGTCGGCAAGACTACGACATTGCGCGCCATTATCGGGCTGATCCGCCAGCGGACCGGCCAGATTTTTTTCGACGGCAAGGATCTGATGCGCCTGCCATTGCACCGGACCGCGCATCAAGGCATCGGCCTGGTGCCGGAGGAACGCGGCATCTTTGCGACGCTGACCGTGGACGAGAATCTGGTTCTGCCGCCGATCGTCGCCGAGGGCGGCATGAGCGTGCAGGAAATATTCGATCTTTTCCCCAATCTGAAGGAGCGCCGCAACAGCCCGGGCACCAGGCTGTCGGGCGGCGAGCAGCAGATGCTGGCGATCGCGCGCATGCTCAGAACCGGCGTGAAAATGCTGCTTCTCGATGAGCCGACCGAGGGCCTGGCTCCGGTCATTGTGCAGCGCATCGGCGATCTGCTGGCGACGATGAAAAAGCGCGGCATGACGATCCTGCTGGTCGAGCAGAATTTCCGCTTTGCCAGCCGCGTCACCGACCGTTTCTACCTGATGGAGCACGGCAAGGTCGTGGCGGGCTTTCCGGTCGGCGAACTGCCGGATCGCATGACGCTGCTGCATGAAGTGCTGGGTGTATGATGGCGCCATGACGATGATCTTCGGGATACCCGTTCAGGCATTCCTCGGCCAATTGCTGGTCGGCCTCATCAACGGCTCGTTCTACGCAATGTTGAGCCTGGGCCTGGCTGTCATATTCGGCCTGTTGCGCGTCATCAATTTTGCCCACGGCGCGCTCTATATGCTCGGCGCCTTCGTCGGGTACCTGCTTCTCACCCGGTTCGGCATCGGCTACTGGCCGGCTCTGATCCTGTCGCCGCTGATCGTCGGCGGCTTCGGCGTCGTGGTCGAGCGCCTGGCGCTGTCGAGGCTTTACGGCATCGACCCGCTTTACGGGCTGCTTTTCACCTTTGGCCTCGCGCTCGTGCTCGAAGGGGTGTTCCGTTACTACTATGGCGTATCGGGAAGTCCTTATTCCGTGCCGCCGCTGCTCTCCGGGGGAACCAATCTCGGCTTCATGTTCCTGCCCAATTATCGCGGCTGGGTGGTGGTCGCCTCGATGATCGTCTGTTTCGGCACCTGGGCGCTGATCGAGAAGACCAGGCTGGGCTCCTATCTGCGCGCGGCGACGGAGAACCCCGGCCTGGTGCAGGCTTTCGGCGTCAACGTGCCGTTGCTGCTGACCCTCACCTACGGCCTCGGCGCCGCTCTTGCCGGACTTGCAGGGGTTCTCGCCGCGCCGATCTATCAGGTGAGCCCGCTGATGGGATCTGACCTCATCATCGTCGTCTTCGCCGTCGTCGTGGTCGGCGGCATGGGATCGATCCTCGGGGCGATCGTCACCGGTTACATGCTTGGCCTCGCCGAAGGCCTGACCAAGGTCTTCTATCCCGAAGCCTCCAATCTGGTGGTCTTCGTCATCATGGCAATCGTGCTTCTGGTCCGGCCAGCCGGCCTGTTCGGAAGGGATGCCTGAGATGGCCGAACTGACACTTCGCGAGACGCGTGCCAAGAATTCGGCACGGCTTGAATGGGCGCTGGTCGGGCTCGGCATCCTGGCGCTGCTGGTGGCGCCTTTCTTCGTCTATCCGATCTTCCTGATGAAGATGCTGTGCTTTGCGCTGTTTGCCTGCGCGTTCAACCTTCTGCTCGGCTACACCGGGCTGTTGTCCTTCGGCCATGCGACATTCTTCGGCGGGGCGGCCTATTTCACCGCATACGCGGTCAAGGTCTGGGGCTGGCCACCGGAAGCGGGCATCCTGCTCGGTGTCCTGGGTGCCGCGCTGCTCGGCCTTGTGATGGGCTTCTTTGCCATCCGCCGGCAAGGCATCTATTTCGCCATGATCACGCTGGCGCTGTCGCAGATGTTCTTCTTCTTCTGCGTGCAGGCGCCGTTCACCGGAGGTGAGGACGGCATCCAGGGCGTGCCGCGCGGCAGGCTGCTTGGAATGCTCGACCTGAACGTCTCGATGAACATCTATTATTTCGTGCTGGCGGTCTTCCTGATCGGCGTGTTCGCCATCTGGCGCATCATCAACTCGCCTTTCGGCATGATCCTGCGTTCCATCCGGGAAAACGAGAGCCGGGCCATTTCGCTTGGCTATTCCGTCGCCAACTACAAGCTGGCGGCTTTCGTCATGTCGGCAACATTGGCCGGGCTGGCCGGCGCGCTCAAGGCGATCGTTTTCCAGTTTGCCACACTCACCGACGTCACCTGGCAGATGTCCGGCGAGGTGATCCTGATGACGCTCCTCGGCGGCATCGGCACCATGGTCGGGCCGATCATCGGCGCCAGTCTGGTCGTCGGCCTGGAGAACACGCTCGCCACCTCGAATTTTCCAGTGACCATCGCCACGGGCCTGACCTTCATGGTCTGCGTGCTGGTTTTCCGGCGCGGTATTGTCGGTGAGATCTATGCGCGATTTCTCGGGCCAAAGGGTGACGCGAAAGACTGAACGGGTCAGCGCCGCCTCGCTAGGCGATGCGTACACCTTGCGCGTCGAGAAGTACGCAACCCAGCGGGTCGAAGCAGACATCGACCGTTTCGCCTTCGCGCAGCGGCTGTCCGTCGATCAACGTGTTGGCGCGCACCAGCGTGCCGGCGCCGATGTCGATCTCGTAGACCGCATTGCCGCCGAGATAGGAGGTCGAGACGATCCGTCCCGCCAGCCTGTTGGCAGCACCGGCGGTACCGACGGTAAGCTTCTGCGGGCGAACGACGACGGTGACCGCGCTGCCGGTCGCGAGCGCCTTCGGCGCGGCCGCCTTTACGACATGGCCGGTGGCCAGCGCGATCGTCGCCATCTTGCCGTCCATCACTGTCACGCTGCCGGGCAGCATGTTGGCCTTGCCCAGGAAATTGGCGACGAATGCGGTGGCCGGCTGGTCATAGACCTGCGCGGGGGAGCCGATCTGCTCGATCAGGCCGGCGTTCATCACGACGATGTGGTCGGACATCGACAAGGCTTCTTCCTGGTCGTGCGTCACGAAGATAGCGGTGATGCCCGTCTCCCTCTGGATTTTCTTGATCTCGACGCGCATGTCCTCGCGCATATTGGCGTCGAGCGCCGACAAGGGCTCGTCCAGCAGCAGCACTTCCGGCTCGAAGACGATGGCGCGGGCCAGTGCGATGCGTTGCTGCTGGCCGCCCGAGAGCTGCGACGGCAGCTTTGTCTCACTGCCGGGCAGCCGCACCATATCCAGCGCCTTCTTGACCCGGCGCACGATTTCCGGTTTCGGCACGTTCCGGTATTTCAGGCCGAATGCGACGTTGTCGAAGACGTTCTTGTGCGGAAAGAGCGCGTAGTTCTGGAACACCAGACCAATGTTGCGCTTATAGATCGGGATGTCGTCGACCCGCTTTCCGCCGATCGAGATCTGGCCACTGGAGAGGTCGACCAGGCCCGCGATCGAGCGCAGGATCGTCGTTTTGCCGCACCCGGACGGCCCCAGCAAGGTGACGAAACTACCTTTGCGGATTGCCAGTGAAAAATCGCGCACAGCGGCGAACTTGCCGTAGAAAATATCGATGTCGCGAAACTCGACCGCAGGCTTTCCTATCGGCTGCCGCTCGCTCTGGGCGAGCGGGTCGCCATCAGCCCCGGCCGAAGCCGGCCGGGGCTGCTGGTCGTGGCTGTTGTCGTCATGCACCTTTCGACACCCTGTCCCATTGCTTGGTCCAGGCGTCTTCGTTCTTCGCCCAGTAGAGCGGATCGGCGAAGGTCAGCGATTTCATCGATCCAGTCGGGTCGAAGGCCGGAAGCGCCGCGATCTTGTCGGTCAGCTTCACCTTGGTGGGGTCAAGCGATGGCGGATAGTTCTGGCCCTCGGCGACGGCGATCGAGGTGGCAGGATCCAGCATGAAGTTGATCAGTTCCTCGCATTCGGCCATCGGCGAACCCTTGAGCACCA
Source organism: Mesorhizobium sp. M1365 (assembly GCF_040317865.1). Taxonomy (NCBI): domain Bacteria; kingdom Pseudomonadati; phylum Pseudomonadota; class Alphaproteobacteria; order Hyphomicrobiales; family Phyllobacteriaceae; genus Mesorhizobium; species Mesorhizobium sp. M1365. The sequence goes on along the minus strand of NZ_JAMYLG010000016.1, from coordinate 63,453 downwards.
GCATGTCCTCCATCCACGCGTATGAGCCGGCAGGGTCGAGATAGCCGATCGGCTGGCCCTGCTGCTGCAGGGCGGCGACACGTCCTGACCAGGCGTCGGTGACGACGATCTCGTTGCGCGACAGGAGGTCCATCAGTTCCGCGCCGGAACTCCAGAATTTCTTGGCCAGATCGCGGGTCTCGCGAACCTTGGCCCAGACGACGTCCATGTCCTGGATGTTGTTGGGGTCCTGTTTCGTCTGCAGCGCCGCATACCAGACGCGCGTCGTCATATCGGCGTAGCCGCCGATCTTGCCGGCATATTTCTTGTCGGTAAGCAGGTTGGCGCCCTTTTCCTTGGCTTCCTCCGGCGAGATGACCTTGTTGTTGTAGGCGATGCCGGTGGTGCCGTAATCATATGGCACTGCCGACAGCTTCGGCGTGATCTTGCGGAACGGCTCGATCATGGCGGTCAGGACATTCGCCATGTTCGGAATGTTTGCCTCGTTGATCTCCGAATTGAAACCGCCATTGACGTATTTGATGTAGTAGTTGACGCCGGAAGAATGGACGATCTGGAAGTCGCCTGGTTTCGACGTCTTGATCTTGGTGATGATCTCGTTCTCGTCGCCAAAGGTGCCCTGGACGACCTTGACCTTGGACTTGGCGGTATAAGGCTGGAACGCGTACTTATCGATCGCCTCCTGCACCACGCCGCCCCATCCGTCGAAGCGCACTTCCGAAACCGCGGCCAGCGCCCGTCCCATCCAGGGCATGGAAAGCCCGGTGGCGGCAGCAGCGGCGGCCGTCAGCGTCAGGAATGATCGCCGGCTGATGTCGCCATTGGCATAGCGTTCGTTGAGCCGTTCCAGTCGTTTGGTGGTTGTCAGTTTCATTTCCATTCTCCCATTTTCATTTTCACTTGCCTGCCTTGAACCAGGTGAGGCTTTGCAGGATGAGCCCGCCTGCCAAGGGAATGCCGACCGTCAAAAGGATCATGACGGTTCCGAGCGCGTTCACCTCAGGGCTGATCGAGATCTTCAGCATCGAAAGGATTTGCGTCGGCATGGTCTCGACGCCGGCCGGCCGCCAGAACAGGCTGGCCGAGGTGTTGTCGAACGAAATGGTGAAAGCGAGCAGAACACTGGCAAGCACTGCGGGAATGAGCAGCGGCAGCGTGATTTCGCGGAATGTCGACACGCGCGGCGCCCCGAGCGAAAGCGCCGCCTCCTCATAGGAACGTTTTATGCCGACCATGCGCGCCTGGACGATCAGCACCACGTAGGGGAGCGTGAGCATAATGTGGCCGAGCACCAGCAGCGTCATGCTGCGCGGCTGGTCGACGGCTTTGATCATGACCAGCAGGCCGACGCCGAGTATCGTTTCGGGGACCAGCGCGGGAAGAATGACAAGCGTGTTGATCGCCTGCTTGCCACGGAACTCGAAGCGCACCAGCGCCAATGCCGCCATGATGCCGAGCAGCGTCGTCACCGTTGCCGTCACCAGGGCAATCCACATCGATGTCCGGAAGGCGTCGAGAACCGGCTCGTTGGTGAGCAGCTTTTCGTACCATCGCAGGCTGAAGCCGGTGAGGGGAAAGCCGCCGAACATCGAGGCATTGAAGGAAAGCACGACCGTGGCGAGGATCGGCGCAAACATGAAGACGTAGACGCACACCGTGATCGCGCCGGTCAGCCGCCACACCCATCTGCCTTCGCGATCGGGATGGTCCGCTCTCATGCACTGAGGCCCTTCATGATCTGCGATAGGCCCATATAGCGGCTATAGGCGGCCGCGGCCGCGCCGAGCAGGACGAACAGGACGATGGAAAGCGTGGCGCCCATCGGCCAATTGAGCTGCCCCATGATGGTGTCGTAGATCAAGTTGCCGAACAGCGCATCGCGGCTGCCACCGAGCAGCTGCGGCGTCACATAGGAGCCGGCCGCCAGCACGAAGCAGAGCAGCAGCCCGGCGCCCAGCCCGGGCATCGATAGCGGCAGGGTCACTTCGCGAAACGCCTGCGCGCTGGTACAGCCCATCGAGCGGGCGGCGGCGATCAGCGTGCGGTCGATGCTTTCCAGGCTGACATAGACGTTCAGGATCATATAGGGCAGCAGAAAATGCAGCAGCCCCATGATGACGGCGCCCTCGGTGTAGAGCATCGGCAACGGCTCGTTGATAATCCCCAGCCTGATGAGCACGACGTTGATCAGCCCCTGTTCGCCGAGAATATGGATCCACGAGAATGTCCGGATGGTGAAGCTGATCCAGAACGGCACGATGAGCAGCAGCAACAACAGCCATTTGTGCCTGAAGGTCGTGGCCCAGATGAAATAGGCGGGAAAATAGCCAAGGATCGCGCAGATCACAGCGGTGATGGCGCCGACGCGAACGGTCTTCCAAAGAAAACCGTGATAGTAGCTGTCGGTGAGGAATTCCTTCCAGTTGTCGAAGGTCAGCACCGCCGACTCCACCCCCGCGGTGACGAAGGTGAAAAACGTGTAGACCGTCATCATCGCGATCGGCAGCAGCAGAAGCAGGGTAAGCAGTAAAAGCACAGGCGCGACGAGGACCCAGGCCAGTCGCTGATCGTATAATTTCCACCCTTTGGTCACGACCCGTCCAACCCCTTTATGTGCAAGCCGCCATCACCGGGCTCGGCTCCGGACTAGATTGGGCGATCGGCGTTCAGGTGTCCACTCTGCATATGGCTCCTGCACAAATTCTGTGCAGGGCCCCGCGCGACCCTCGCCCTGCCGGATTCAACAAATTGCCCGGCGTTCCGCCTGCACATTGATTAAATCAGGTATCCCGATATACAGGGTAATTTCGGATATGGATTTTACATGGGCCGGGCAATTTCATGAGTCGCAATTTTCTGGTGATTGAACCTGAGGAAGGCATTGCCGTGCTCAAGGGGCTTGCCTCCTCGGCGCGGATCTCGATGCTGAAACTGCTGCATGAGAAGGGGCCGATGAATGTCAACGAAATCGCCGCCGTGCTGTCGCTTCCGCAGTCGACCGTCTCGACCAACATCCAGGTGCTGGAGGATGCGGGGCTGATCCGCACCGAGAACCTGAAAGCGAAGAAAGGCAGTCAGAAAATCTGTTATCCGACGGCGGAAGAAGTGCTCGTCGTGTTCAAGAGCGAATATCGTGCGGTCAAGAACGACGCGATCGAAGTGTCGATGCCGATCGGGCTTTATACCGGCTTCGAGGTTACCGCGCCCTGCGGCCTTTGTTCGCCGGACGGCATCATCGGTCTACTCGATGTGCCGAACACTTTCCTCGATCCGGACCGCATGAAAGCCGGTCTGCTATGGTTCACGCGCGGTTTTGTCGAATACCAGTTCCCCAACAATGCCAAGCTCGCCAATGCCGAAATCACCGGACTCGAAGTTGCGATAGAACTGTCTTCGGAAGTGCCGGGCACCAGCGCCGATTGGCCCTCGGACATCACGCTGACGATCAATGGCGTCGATGTCGGCACCTGGACGTCGCCGGGGGATTTCGGCGACAAGCGCGGCGTCTTCACGCCCTCCTGGTGGAAGCTCAAGGGCTCGCAATACGGTAAGCTGAAGAACTGGCGAATTGCCAATGACGGCACCTATGTCGACGGCCTCAGGATGTCCGAAACCGGGCTCGCCGCACTCGATCTGAAGAGCCATCATTCAATCCGCGTCCGTATCGGCGTCAAGGACGACGCCAAGCGCCCCGGCGGGATCAATATTTTCGGCAAGGGCTTTGGAAATTACGATCAGGACATCCTGCTCAGGATCAAAACTGGTTGATATCATGAAACCGGGTTCTGAAGATAACGCAGCAATTTCAACTATCTGGCTTTCTGCTGTTCCAAAGCGTTCGTCTAATTGTCCTACATTTGGCTATTTTGGCTTGACGAAGGGCTGCCAATTCCTCTTTGATATCGGGCAAGATGATTTAAATCATCGTTTGTGATATCGATGGGAGGAATGCATGAAGGCAGCCGTTACGGCTCATCCGCACTATGTTGTCTCGGAAATCGATCCGAGGCTCTACGGATCCTTCATCGAGCATCTGGGGCGGGCAGTTTACACTGGCATCTATGAGCCCGGCCATCCGACAGCGGATGCCAACGGCATGCGTCAGGACGTCATCGATCTCGTCAGGGAACTCAATGTTCCGATCGTCCGCTACCCCGGCGGCAATTTCGTCTCGGCCTACAATTGGGAAGACGGCATTGGCCCCAAGGAACAGCGTCCAGTGCGCCTCGACCTCGCGTGGCACACGTCGGAAAGCAACGAAGTCGGCCTGCATGAATTTGCCGATTGGTGCACCTCCGCCAACACCGAGATGATGCTTGCCGTCAATCTCGGCTCGCGCGGCCTCGATGAAGCCCGCAACCTGCTGGAGTACGCCAACCATCCCGGCGGCAGCAAATGGAGCGACAAGCGCATCGCCAACGGCCGCAAGGAGCCGTTCGACGTCAAGCTCTGGTGCCTCGGCAATGAAATGGATGGCCCCTGGCAGATCGGCCACAAGACCGCGGACGAGTATGGCCGGCTGGCGCATGAGACGGCCAAGGCCATGCGTGCCTTCTCCAACTCACTTGAGCTGGTGGTCTGCGGCTCTTCGAATGCCAAGATGCCGACCTACCCTGAATGGGAAGCGACGGTTCTCGACCATACCTACAACGAGGTCGACTACATCTCGCTGCACATGTATTTCGACAACGAAGCCAACGACGCTCCGAACTATCTCGCCATGAGCGAAAAGCTCGACGACTACATTGTCTCGGTCGCCGGCGTCATCGAGTATATCAAGGCCAAGAAGCGCTCCAACAAGCAGGTCTACATCTCGTTCGACGAATGGAACGTCTGGTACCATTCCAAGGAGCAGGACAGGAAGATACTCGGCGGCAGCAACGGCTGGCCGTTCGCCCCGCCGTTGCTCGAAGACATCTATAATTTCGAGGATGTGCTGCAGGTCGGCCTGATCCTCAACACCTTCATCCGCCGTTCCGATGTCGTCAAGATCGCCTGCCTGGCACAACTGGTCAATGTCATCGCGCCGATCATGACCGTTCCGAATGGCCCGGCATGGCGGCAGACGATTTTTTATCCCTATCTGTTTGCTTCTAACTATGGTCGCGGCAATGCGCTGGATCTCAAGGTGGAAAGCCCGACCTACAAATCCAGCGTTGCGGGCGATGTCGCTTATGTCGATGTTGCCGGCGTGCACGACAGGCAAACCGGCCACGTCACCTTCTTCGCGGTCAACCGCCATTCGAGCGAGGCAATCGAAACAGTGGTCGACCTCACCGGCTTCGGCGCGGCGGAGATCGTCGATCACCAGGTGATGGCACACGCCGATCTGAAAGCCGTCAATTCGGCCGAAAACCCTGGCAATGTCGGCCCCAGGAAGGGCGAGGGCGCCTCGCTCGCCAGCGGCAAGCTGAGCCTGTCACTGCCGCCCTATTCCTACCAGGTCATACGCCTGAGGCTCTGAGTTCAGGCGGATCATCGAGAAAGCGCAAACGCTGAGGAGGAGCGTCGACGTGACGGCCGATATCGAGATCAGGAACGTGAGCAAGCAGTTCGGTGCCATGACGGTGCTGGATCATCTGTCGCTCTCCATAAGGGCACGCGAATTCATCGTGTTCCTGGGCCCGTCCGGCTGCGGAAAATCGACGCTTCTTCGAATGATTGCCGGGCTCGAAGCTGTCGATAGCGGCGAGATTGCCATCAACAACGAGCGCATCGATCATCTGCCACCGGGCAAGCGCGGCATTGCCATGGTGTTCCAGTCCTATGCGCTTTATCCGCACATGACGGTGCGCGACAACATGGCCTTCGGGCTTGCGAATATCGGCGTTCCAGGCAAGGTCATCGAGGCGCGCATCAACGAAGCCGCCCGCATCCTCGAAATGCCGCATCTGCTCGATCGCAAGCCGGGCCAGCTCTCCGGTGGTCAGCGCCAGCGCGTCGCCATCGGCCGTGCGATCGTCAAGGAGCCGAAGGCCTTTCTGTTCGACGAGCCGCTTTCCAATCTCGATGCGGCGTTGCGCACCCGCACCCGCATCGAGCTTGCCCAGCTTCACCAGCGGCTGCAATCGACGATGATCTTCGTCACCCATGACCAGGTCGAGGCAATGACGCTGGCCGACCGCATCGTCGTCATGAACAATCGCAAGATCGACCAGATCGGTACCCCGATGGAGATCTACGAACGCCCGGCGACCAAATTCGTCGCGGGTTTCGTCGGCGCGCCGGCGATGAACTTCGTCGATGCGACGCTTGACAGATCCGGCGAGAACGCCACGGCCAGGTTTGCGGACGGCGTCTCGGTGCAGACCAAGATCGCCTCCAGCCAACTGACCGATGGCAAGTACACTTTCGGCATCCGTTCTGAAGACGTGCGCATCGTTGCCGCCGGACAGGGCAATGCCGGCGGCGTGGTCGATGTGCTCGAGCGGCTCGGCGAACGCACCCTGATCTACGCGCGGCTGGGCGATGGCCAGCAGATCGTCGGCTCGGATGCCGGCAACAGCCGCGTCGCCGTCGGCGACAGAATCGGGCTCGCCTTTGACGGCCAGAAATCGCATCTGTTCAACGAGACCGGCCGCGCCTGGCATGCGAGGGAGGCCTGAGATGGCTGACCGGCTGGCGATGTCCCCGACCGCGACACTTGCTGTCGGCGTCAGAGCCCCTACCGCCGACATCTATGCGCCGCAATGGCGAAACGTCATTTTCGTTGCGCCATTCTTGTTCTTCTTCACCACGCTGCTGCTCTTCCCGCTGCTCTGGGGGATGTGGCTGAGTTTCCACAAGGCCGACACGTTCTCGTCCGGAAATTTTGTCGGTCTCGGCAATTACGCCAGGCTGTATCACGACAAGGTCTTCCTGCAATCGATCTGGAACACCTTCTATTTCGTGCTTCTGACGGTGCCGACGCTGGCGCTGATCGGCCTTTTCCTGGCGCTTTGCCTCAACCGCCGCACGCGCGTTGCCGCGGTTTTGCGGACGCTGTTCTTTTCCTCGTCGGTGCTATCGGTCACCATCGTCACGCTGATCTGGCGCATCGTCTTCATTCCGAATGTCGGGCTGTTGTCGACGATTTACGGATGGTTCGGCGCAACGGCTCCGGCCTTCATTTCCGATCCCAGCTTGGCGATGGTCGGCATCGCCATTGCCACCATCTGGTGGTGCATCGGCCTGCCGATGATGCTCTTTCTCTCAGCACTCCAGCAGATCCCGCAGGACATTTACGAGGCGGCAGCGCTGGACAATGCCAATCGCTGGCAAACGCTGCGGTCGATCACGCTGCCGTCGATCAAGCGGACCTTCATCCTGGTGATCATCATCCAGATCGTGCTGCAATTCCAGCTGTTCGGCCAGGCCTGGCTAATGACGCGCGGCGGTCCGAACAATCTGACCAAGCCGATCGTGCTCTATATCTACGATACCGCATTCCGTCGCTGGGATCTCGGCCTGGGCGCCGCCGCATCGGAAATCCTGTTCATCCTCATCCTGGTCGCGGCCATGGCCCAGTACCTGGTGACACGCAGCAGGGGAGACCAGGCATGAGCGCCCCAGCAGCTTCCATCAAGGGCCGGGCATTTGGCGACCATTTGTTATTGGCCCTGGTCATCCTGCTTTCGATCGTCATGATCGCGCCGGTTCTGTGGGTCGTCGGTCTATCACTCAAGGACAATACGGAGCTGATGGCCGATCCGAACTCGGTGTTTCACGCACCCTATACGCTGAAGAACTACATCAACACCGTCGGCACCTCGTCCGTGTTCATCTGGGTGCGCAACAGCATCATCGTCTCGGGCGGATTGACGCTCGGCACGTTGATCCTGTCGTCGCTCGCGGGCTACGGTTTTGCACGGCTGAATTTCCCCGGCCGAGACGCGCTGTTCGTGATCGTTCTGTTCGGTCTGGCGGTCCCGGAACAGGCCGTGCTTGTCGCCCGTCACCAGATCTTCAGCATGCTGAAGTTCCACAACACCTATCAAGGGCTCATTCTGCCGGGCCTTTCGGCTCCGTTCGGTGTCTTCCTGATGACCCAGTATTTCAAGGCCATCCCGAAGGAGCTGGACGAAGCCGCCATGCTCGATAACGCCAGCCGGCTCAGAATTTTCTGGAAGGTGCTTCTGCCGCTCACGCTGCCTGCGCAGGCGACGCTCGGCATCTTCACCTTTCTCGGCGCCTGGAATGACTACTTCTGGCCGCTGATTTCGGCGACGAGGAAGGACATGTTCACGCTGACGGTCGGCATGGCCTCGACCCAGACCAACTTCGCCCAGTCCGAAGGCATCGGCTTCCTGATGGCGCAGGCGGTGTTCGCCGGTGCACCGATCCTGATCGTCTACCTGTTCTTCCAGAAATACATCGTCACGGCAGTCTCCGGCGCTGCGGTGAGATAACGAAGATTGCCTGACGGCCGGGGGGAATGCGCAGCAATTGAAGCACGAAAGCCAATCCAGGGTGGAGCGGCGGAAACTCAGTAGGAGGAACTGATATGAAACTGAAGAAAATACTGTTTGCCGCAGTCTCTGCGGGCGCAATGATGCTCGCAAGTCCAAGCTTCGCGGCCACGGAGCTGAGCGTGCAGCGCTTTTTCGGCGCCTGCGATGCCGATTTCGGCACCAACACCGATGCCACCAAGGCCGTTGGCGAATGCGGCATCATCACCTCGCTAATCAACAAGTTCAACGCCGACAATCCCGATGTCCATGTCAACGTCACCACCGTGGAATGGCCCGGCTATGATCAGCTGACCGCGCAGTTCGCTTCAGGCGACGCTCCGGACATCGTCACGATCCATGAATCCGTACTGTCGGATTATCAGTCGAAGGGCCTGTTGATGCCGCTCGACGATCTCTTGAAGTCGGTCGGCGTGACACCCGACGCCTTCACCGACGCGGCACGCAATGGCGCCACCAAAGACGGCAAGGTCTATGGCCTGCCGATCGACAGCTGGACGATGCTCTATCACGTCAACATGGATCTTTTCAAACAAGCCGGCCTGGTCAATGCCGACGGCACGCCGATTTTTCCAAAGTCGGCCGAGGAACTGCTCGCCCAGGCCGAACAGTTCAAGCAGAAGACGGGCAAGCCTTATTTCGTCCAGAACCTGACCAATGAGACTGCACTCTACACACGCAACCTCTATACCTATCTTTTCCAGCAGGATTCCGATTTCTTCGCCGATCCGAAGCATGTGAAGTTGAATACGCCGGAAGCCAAGAAGGTCATCGAGATGTACAAGGCGATCTTCGAGAAGGGCTACACCACCAAGGATCTCGATTATGGCGGGTCGATCAACGCCTTCCTTGCCGGCGAGGGTGGCGTCCACCTTAACGGCACCTGGGTGGTCGGCGATTACAACGCGCAGTCCGAGACCAAGGGTACGGCGCTCAACAAGGGCGGCTATGCGGTCTATCCGTATCCGCAGCTGTTTGGCGGCGCCCACGCGCAGTATGCCGACGGCCACACCTGGGCCGTTTCGCAGAAAGACCGCACGCCCGAACAGATCGCGGCCATCGGTAAATTCCTGAAGTTCTTCGCCGACAACGACTTCGAATGGTCGCGCACCGGTCACCTGCCGGCCTATAAGGCCGTCATCACCTCGGACGCCTTCAAGGCCCTGCCGCATCGCAACACGATCTCTGCGGTCGCTGATCTCGGCAAGCCGCTGCCGTCCGCCGTACAGCGTCAGTTTGCGATCCAGGACATTATCGGCGAAGAGATGAGTGCAGCAATCAGTGGCCAGAAGGACATCGACACCGCCCTTGCCGACATGGAAAGCCGCGTCAACGAATTGCTCGCCAACATCTGACCACCGGTTTCGAAAGGCCCTCCCAAGGCACCCCGCGGCTGGAAACGGCCGCGGGTTTTTAGTGAGGCAGTGATTATTGTCCTCGAATTGCGCGACTTGCCGGTGGCGACCGGGTCAAACACGCCAACCACGGCGCCGCAACCTCGGCAGCAGCCGACGCAAGCCCTGACTGGAGGATTCCGCTAAGCATTTTGCAGCCAAGTGGAACCACTTGGCGTCGCACAAATGCGGCTGAAACAAACAGATAGAGCGGAATGCCCGATTCGATCCAAATGCATTCCGCTCTAGAACGCCGCGGCTATGGGCATTGCGACCTTGTTGGGGATCTGGATGTCGATCTCCAATCTCGACGTCGTTTCGCCGTGATCCATGCTCACCTGCAGGAAATCCTGGTCGACCTGAACATGCCGGGCGATCACCGCCATGATCTCCTCGCGCAACACCGAGACGAGATCGGGCTGGTTGCGGCTTCGACGCTCGTAAGCCAACAGCAGTTGCAAGCGCTCGCGCGCCACCGGCGCGCTGCCGCGGCGCTTGAAGATATCGAGCAGGTTCATGCTGCCCTCCTTCCCAACAGCCGGTCGAGGAGGCCCCTCCGCTCGAAAGGCAGAATGACCGGCAGGTCCTCGCCCTCGAGTCTTCTTGCCGCGTCGATATAGGCGCGTGCGGCGGGGTTAGTGTTTTCGCTGAGCGTAACCGGCGCGCCCACATTGGATGCGCGCAGCACGTCCTGGCTCTCGGGAATTATTCCCAGCAAGGGCGTCGACAGGATCTCGAGCACGTCATCGATGCTCAGCATCTCGCCGCGGGCAGCGCGCGCAGCATCGTAGCGCGTGACGAGGACGTGTTTGACAATCGATTCACCTTGCTCGGCTTTCATCGTTCTAGAGTCGAGCAGGCCGATGATGCGATCGGAATCTCGGACCGAGCTCACTTCCGGGTTGGTGACGATTACCGCCTCGTCGGCAAAGCGCATGGCAAGTTGCGCGCCCCGCTCTATGCCGGCCGGACTGTCGCAGAAGACGTAGTCGAAAACGGAGCGCAGCTTGTCGATGACGTCGGCGACGCCTTCCTCGGTGAGAGCATCCTTGTCGCGCGTTTGCGAGGCCGGCAGCAGGAACAGCGTTTCGAGCCGCTTGTCACGGATCAGCGCCTGCGAAAGCTTGGCGGTTCCCTGAATGACGTTGACGATATCGAAAACAACGCGCCGCTCGGCGCCCATGATCAGATCGAGGTTGCGCAGGCCGACGTCGAAATCGACGAGAGCCACCCGCTTGCCGGTTTTCGCGACCGCGGCGCCGAGAGCGGCCGTCGAGGTCGTCTTGCCGACACCCCCTTTGCCGGATGTGACAACCACTACCTTGCCCATATTTGTGCCTCCAATGTTGTTAGTTGAGCGGTGCGACGCAAAGTGCGCCGTCCTCGAGAAAGGCCTGTACCGGCCTTCCTCGCGAGGAGGCGTCCATCTCCTCGGCAGTGCGGTACCAGCCGTCCACCGCCAGAAGTTCGGCTTCGTTTTTCCGGCAAAAGATGCGAGCCGCGGAATTTCCCGTGGCGCCGGCGAACGCACGTCCACGCAGCGTGCCGTAGACGTGGATCGATCCTCCGGCGATGATCTCGGAACCGGAACTGACGGAGCCGACAATGACCACATCGCCATCGGGATGAAAGATCGACTGGCCGGAGCGGATCGGTGCCTTGATCATCAATGAGTTCGGCGCCTGCGGCTCTTCCGTCTTGGCCTCAGCTGCGGCCTTCGGGTCCGGCTGCACGTAAAGCGCGTCGGCGGTGGCCTCCTTGGCGCCAACGAGGAGCGGCGGCAGATCGGCATCGAGAGCTACATTGCCATCGGCCTCGATCGCGTAGATGCGAATCCCGCGCTCCGCGAGTTGTAAGACCAGATCCCGCATCTCGCCCACCTCGGGCTTGAGTATATTCAGATCGAGCACGACCGGGCGGCCGGCAAAGAAGCCGGGAGAGTTTTCGGTCCAGTGATCGAGGCTTTGCAGCCATTCCCCTAGCGGGGCCTCAGGGGTGAGGGTGAAGGCTACAAACGAGCGCGCTCGAAAGCGTATGGACTTGTTTTGAATGGGAGCGACGCAGGTCACAGAGGCGAGTCCTTACTGATTGGTTAAGGCTAGCCCGGCATGGTTAACGAAAAGTTAATGGCGGCTTTCCGAGGCGTTGGCGGAGGCATTCTTTTTGTCCCTGATCGTCCCGCCGGCGCCCTGCTTCCGGTGCACGACGAGGTCCTCCTCGCGGCTGCCTGGAGGCGCCTCCAGTTCACGAGGTCGGCCGACCGGTATATTGTTGCCGGAACGCCGGGCCTATTAAGGAGTTATCGATTTGACAAGCGTTGCCAGGGGACCTGTCGCGGATCGCGGTCGCGCTGCCTATGACCTTGGCGCGACCGCCATCTTTGCTTCCAAATCAGACCCGCGCTTTCACTATTGCCTGTATGTGCCTCCCGCGGTTGGGGAAGGGGCCAAAGTCGATCTGATGGTCGCTGTCCATGGCACCGGCCGCACCTCTTTTCTTGGATTCCGCGACGCGTTTTCCGAGTTCGGACGCTGGAACGGCTGCGCCGTTTTGTGTCCGCTGTTTCCAATCGGCGTTCTCGGGGATGATGCCCGCAGCGGGTACAAATATTTGCTCGAGGGCAACATACGCTACGATCAGGTGCTGCTCGCCATGGTTGAGGAGGTCAGCGCCAAATACAGTCAGGATTGGAGCCGCTTTGCCATGTTCGGATTTTCCGGCGGCGGACATTTCACGCATCGTTTTGCTATCCTGCATCCCGACAGGCTCTGGGCGGCCTCAATCGGCGCGCCAGGTTCGGTGACCTTGCTCGATCCGACGCATGACTGGTGGGTGGGCATTCGCGATCTGCCGGAGAAGTTCGGCATCACCTTCGATGCCGCAGCGCTGGCAAAAGTGCCTTTCCAGATGATCGTCGGCGGCGCTGACCTGGAGACTTGGGAAATCACTCATGTCCAAGGCAGCACCCATTGGATGCCAGGCGCCAACGATGCCGGGCGAACACGGCCGGAACGCCTCGTGGCATTGTGTCGATCGTTCGAGGAGGCGGGGGCGCGCGTGCGCTTCGATTTGCTGCCAGGCATATCTCATGAACGGGACGCGGTTCTCGATTCGGTCAAGGATTTCCTTGCCCAACAACTCAAGGAACGAGGAAACGTCTCACGATGAATTCGTTGCGCCCCAGCCCGTGAAGAGATTATCGCAATCAAAGCCCGACTACGTCGACCGCATCCAACGCCGATTTGCTGCCAGTGCGTAACGACTAGAGCAACGCTTCGTATTGATTGCCAATCTTGTCGACTGTGAAATCCACCGCCCTGTTTTTCAGCACGGCAGCAGGGGTGGGGTGGTCCAGCGTCTCGGCCATCGCCTTCGCCAGGGCCGCGGCGTCACCGACCGGCACCAAGGTGCCGAAGCGGCCGTCACCGAGTATTTCGCGCGGGCCGTGCGGAGCATCGGTGGAGATTACGGGGACACCGGCGGCCATGGCCTCGACCAAGACGTTGCCAAAGCCTTCGCTCGTGGATGTAAGGACGAACAGATCGGCTGCGGCATAGCAAGCCGCGGGATCGTTGACGTAGCCGGCAAAGAGTACGTCCTGGCCAATGCCGATCTGCTCGGCACAGGCGTGCAATTCGGCAGCCAGCGGACCTTCGCCGAAGATGACAAGCCGGGCAGGGCGGCCGGCGCGCAGGGCAGCGAAGGCCCGCAGCAAAGTCCGGTGGTCCTTGACCGGCACCAGGCGTCCCGCGGTGGCGATGACCGGGCCATCGCCCATCGCCGCCAACGCTGCCTGCCAGGCATAGGAATTCCTCTGCGGTGCTACAGCTGGCGGCAGCGGGTTATTGATGACGACAACCTTCGATTCGGGGAAGCCTCGGGCGATGATGTCACGGCCGACACCCGCCGAAACGGCGATGGCCTTGGTTGCGCGCGCTGCAACCAGCGCGGAAAGCCAGATCGCCAGCCTGGCGCCGAGGCCGCTGGCAGGCAGCGAGGCCGCGGCATGGAAGCTTGGAAAGAATTTTGCCCGGCTTCTGGCCAACATGAGTGACAGCGCCATCACCAGATTGGCGAATTCCGGGGCGCTATAGACCGCATCAGGATCAAGGCGGCGGAACAAATTTGCGCTTCGCACGATGCCTTTCAGCGTCGCCGACTTGGCGTAACCCTCGCCGCGCAAGGGAAGGCCGAAGTCGACCAGATGCACGGCAGCGGAACGCAGCGCGGCGTTAGGGCCTTCCGCGTTCCAGGTAAAAAGCGTGACCTCGTGGCCACGCGATGCCAGTTCATTTGCCATCAGGACGAAAACACGTTCGGCGCCGCCGCCCCTCAGGCTGGCGATGTGGAAAACGATGCGCTTCACCATGCCTTGCTTCAGGCTCGGCTGGCGGCAACGCCTGATCGGTTCGGCGGCCGGCGCATGTCGCGGATGATGCCCATGCCGATGGCCAGCAGCATCCCCAGGGCAAAGCCTGCGAACGCTCCGGCGCCTGCCACCAGGGCAGTGCGCGGGGGCCATGAGCGTGCGGGCGGGGGCACTGCGGTCGAAATCACCTGTACGTTTGTGGTGTCGATCTGCTCGCGCTCGCTGATTTGGCGCGCACGTGACAGGAAGCTCTCATAGACCGCTCTCTTCGACGCGGCATCGCGTTCAAGTTCACGCAGGGCGACTTCGGATTCGCTGTCGGTGAATACATTGCCCTTCAGATCGTTCATCCTGGCGTTGAGAGAAGCCAACGAGGCCCGGGCCTTGTCCAGGCTGGCCTTTGCCGTGCCGACGGTGCGGGAGAACTCGGCCCGGAGTTGCGAGTTGACGGTCTCGAGTTCCGTCCTGAGCCTGACAATCGTCGGGTGGCGCGGACCGAAGGTCATCGACTGTGAGTCGATCTGCTGCCGCAGGCTGTTTGACCTGTCGCGCAGCGCAGCGAGCGCTTCCGAAACCGTGGGGTCGGGATTGGCCCCGTTGATACCGGAGGCAACCAGGGCGTCGTAGCTTGCCTGCGCGGCGATGACACGCGATTGCGCATCGACGATTTCGCCATTGAGCTGCGTCAGCGTCTGCGAACTGACGAGCTGGCCATTGCTGGACGACAGGTTGTGGCTGCGCCTGTAGCTCTCGACCTTCTCTTCGGCTGCCTGCACGTCGCTCTTGAGTTGGCCAAGCCGGCTGTCAAGGGCAGCCGCGGCACGGCTGGCGCCGGCAGCTTCGGCCTTAGCCAGTTCTTCCTGGAAGTTTTTGACTATGGCCTGCGAGATCAGGATCGCCTTGGCGGTGGTTTCCGCAGATACCGAGAGGGTTGTGACAAACGAGGTCGGATCCGCGATGGCGTCTACCCGGTCCGCCAGGTTCTTCAAGGCGATGAGCCTCGGGTCGGGCTTCGCCACAGCGCCGGACGAGGATGTGCTCCGGTCCGGATCGAAAAACTCCGGATCGTGAGTCAGATTCAGTTCGTCCACCACACGGGAAAGCACGTTGCCCGAGGTCAGGATGCGCTGCTTGCTGCGCGTGCTGAGCAACTGGCTATCGACCTGGCCCGGTTGCGAGTAGAGGTCGTTTTCCACAACCTGCAAATTGGATGGGTTGATGAGGACCTCGGTCGTGACGGTGTAACGCTGCTTGCTCAGCAATGCATAGGCGCCGCCGACAATGCCGCCGACTACCGCCAGCATGAAGGCCAGGGCGAGGCCGGCCCGCAGCCAGACGAACAGACGCCGAAAATCGAGCTCAAGGAAATCGCCGATCTTGTCCAGGGTCACCGTTGCGACAGGCTCTGGAGGTTGCGGCGTCACCGGCGCGGAGCTTAGCCCCGCGACTGGGCCATGCTGTTGCAGCAATGCCCTGCGCCGTGCATTGGCGATACGCTCGAATGCACTGTTATTGGAAGCCGTCGCGGAGATAGGGGGTGTGCCGGAACCGGCAGACATGGTGACAACCCTTGTTAAATCATTACGCTTGGCCTGCTCTACAGAAACATCGTTAACATCTTATTTTCCAAGTTGGCCCATTTTACCGCTCTCGCTGTCCGTCCGGCGGACGTTGAAGGGGTCTCGTTGCCCGGAATGCTGTTTGAATACCTTCACCTGGATGGGCCATGAGCTATCCCGCTGCCGCATCGGAACGATTGTTGCCCAGTCGAGCGCGCCGTGAGAACGCGCTGTCGCTGCTGTTTTTCCTATGCGCCGCCTTCGCGCTCCTGCTTCGCTTTACGGTGTCGCCGCAGGTGATGAACATGGTCGTCGACTATACGGCCCAGGGGGGCTCGTTCTACGAGAAGCTGCATTTCGGCACCTATGCGATCTTCCTGGTCCTTGCCGTCGTTCTTTTCAGCCGACCGTTTCTGCTGCAGGGCGACGAAATTGGGATATTCAAAGCGTTGATTCGCTTTTCGGTGCTGATGTTCGCGCTGGTGCCCTATCTGTTCGTCACCGGCCGTGCGGGCTCCTCCGGGTTCATCATCGATTCTTATCTGGTGGCCGGCGCCGCAGGCCTGTTGATGCTGGCCTTGAACGCGGAAGTGCGGCGGGCGTTGGGCGACGTCGTGCTTGGAATGGTGATCCTCAGCGCTGTGCTCGGCACGATCGAAGCGGTGACTCAACATCGATTTATGCCTTACGGTCTCAACGAACTGCAGTTCAGGCCAATTGGCCTATCGGCGCACCCGCTGGCGCTAGGCGCGCTCTGCGCCACAGCCATCGGATTCGTGCCGCTGACGCGCTGGCGCATATGGGTGCGGGTGGCATCGATTCTCGTGTTGCTCGTCGGTTGTGCTGCGTCAGGCGCCCGCGCCGCCCTGATGCTCGCTGCGGGAGAAACCCTCATTCTGCTGCTGTTCGTGCCTTGGCCGCGCCTGACTCTCAAGCACCAGCGGCAGGCCAAGTCCGTCGTGCTGCTGTTCGCCCTGGTGAGCGGCGCAGTGCTGGTGGCCATACTATTTTCGGGCGGGCTGCTGAATCGATTCGGCAACACGATCTTTGACGAGAATTTCATGGCGCGGGTGACGATCTACCAGATATTCGGACTTGTTAGCTGGAAAGACATCCTGTTTGGCATGAACGTCGACGACCTCCTGGCGATCGTCAAAGAGAAGCTGCATCTGCCCTATATCGAGAGCGCTCCGGTGGTCATCACCATGCTCTTCGGCTTGCCGATAGCTGTGCTCTTCATAGTGCTGGTATTCTGGTTCATTTTTCGGCTGCTGCGCGCGGCGCCGCTGCCGGCATGGATCGGCACCATGACCTTCCTGCTTGCTGCGCTGTCGAACAACGCGCTCTCGTCAAAAGCGCCGGATATTACGACTATCGTGGTGTTGCTGCTTGCCTATAGAAACGTGCCGTATAGAAACCAGCCGAAGAGCACGTCTTCGACCGCTGTCGCATCCGAGCCGAAACTGGATCGGCTTGGATAAGCGCAGGCTCCAGACGCATCAGCCGGCGCTATCCACAACCTCGACATTGCCTGCGCGATTGAGCGTGTGGATGCCCGCCCGCGCCCATGCCGGTCCTGGGCCGATCGGGTGGGGCGGTGCAAACAGGACATCGAAGTCGTCAAGGCGATCCAACCGCATCAATCCCAGGCCGCCGCCATAGGCTCTAGACCCGTTTTGCACGGGCAGTAGCAAAGCGTCGCCCTGGCGGATGAAAGCGCCGCCCGGCCGAGTGGCCGAGTGATCGACGGCGACGGGATTGAGCGCGTGCGCAGCCCACGGCCCACGCAGCGCCGGGGCGGAATAGACGGCCATCGTGTCGGACGCGCTGCCGTAACCGAACCGCCCCGTCCCCAACAGCCAGAAACGGCCGTCGGATTCGAGCAGCGTGGCGTCGTTGAAATCCCTGTCCGTCATCAGCACCGTATCGCGTACCCAGCGATCCGGAAACTGCACGGCACGGTAGAGCACCAGTTCTCGCGCCGTAGCGCTTTCAGGGATCATGAAAATCTCGCCGGAGTGAGCGAACACCTGCGGATATGACAGATGATGCGCTTCCTCCAGCACCACTTTCGGTACGCCGAAAGTGCCGTCGGTGCCAAGTTCAGCGACGGAAATCACCCCGCGGCCGGTGGAGTAGGGAAACTCCTCGACAAACAGAAAATGACGGCCGTCGCGCTCGAGAACGAACGGATCGGCGTAGAAGCGCTGCCCGTCATCGGCAAGCACGGTGAAGGGCTTACCATCCAGCAGTCCGGTTTCGGCGACGCCTGGACCGTCGATCAGCCGATAAGCAACCTGCCAATAGAAGGGACGCCGACCACGTCGCAGTTTTTGCACGGCGCGGTCGACTAACCCCCTGCCGAAAAAGGGCAGATAGTGCCCGATAAATCCGCCTTTCTGCAGGGGCGGCGCCGGGCTCTCGGCAATCGGCGCAAGTTTGCCCGCGGAAAAGCGGGCGACACATTGGGCAATCAGGGAGATGGCGCCGGCGAGCAGGTCGTTGCTGGTTCGGGACAGCCACAACCGGTCGCTGATCATCGGCCGCGCCCTGGCGACGGCAACGCCGTCGAGGCGCGCGGTGAGTTCGGGCAGCCGCCCGCTCGCCAGCATCTCGGTCATGCCTGCGGCAAAGCTGCTTTGGCCGCAAAATTCGAGCGTCAGGACAGGCGTGCCGCGTCGTGCGGCGGTAGCCGTGAGATCGACTATAAGATCGACTGGGCCGGTGTCGCCGGACGGCAACGGCCGGGAACGGCTTGCCAGTGAGGGGCCGAAGCGCCGGCCCTCGAGCGCCAGCACATTATCCATCGTGCGCGCATTGGGTTCAGGCGTCGGCGCGCGGCAACTCGAAACCGCATGTCCAGCCGCACTCAACCGCGCCAGAAGCTCATTTTCCCAGCGCCGGGATGGGTCGGCGTGGCCGATGATTAAAATATTAGTCAATCCAATATATTCTTTTTCAAGACTACTGCCATAGACTACTTGTCAGCCCAACCTTTCACAAGAGTTAAACCGGGAGAACGCGGCCTTGGTTGTTAATCATATATTAAGAATTGAGATCACGAAGGCGCTTTCCGGCGCTATTATGACTCTTGCGGGCAATAGTCGGCATGTCCCGAAGGCTGCAGGCGACCAGGATCAGCGATGAACGTCCTTTCACGTCCAAAACTGCCATCCAGGCAGAAACTGCTGATCGTGTTCGGCACTAGGCCGGAGGCACTCAAATGCTTTCCAGTGGCGCGTGCCGCCCTCGCTCATCCAGGCTTCATCACCGAAATATGCATAACCGCCCAGCATCGTGAAATGGTCGACCAGGTTGTCGAGCTGACCGGCTTGCCTGTGCACCACGATCTCAACATCATGCAACCCGGCCAGTCGCTGTTCGATGTGACCTCGCGCGTGCTCCTGGGCATGGCCGAGGTGTTGGACAAGGCGAAGCCCGATATCGTCATGGTACAGGGCGACACCACCACGGCAATGGCCGCGGCTCTTGCTGCCTTCTACAAGCGTATCCCCGTCGCTCATGTCGAAGCAGGATTGCGCAGCCACAACATCAACTCGCCGTTTCCTGAAGAACTGAACCGCAAGATTGCCGGCGACATCGCCACCTGGCATTTTGCGCCGACCGTTCAAGCGCGCGACAATCTCATCGCCGAAGGAAAGGCCGAAAGCACCATCTTCGTGACCGGCAACACGGTGATCGACACGCTGTTGCATTTTTCAAGCGCGATCGATGCCGACAGGCTGATGAAGGCGAAGCTCGCTGCCAGCTTCCCCTTCCTCGACCCTTCCAAGAAGATGATCCTCGTCACCGGACATCGCCGCGAGAATTTTGACGGCGGCATCCAGCGCATCTGTACGGCGTTGAAGGGATTGGCGGCGCGCGGAGACGTGCAGATCGTCTACCCTGTCCATCCAAACCCCAATGTGCGCTCGGTGGTCAACGCAGAGCTGGAAGGCGTGCCGAACATCCATCTGGTCGAGCCGCAGGACTATCTGCCGTTCCTGTACCTGCAGAAGCAGAGCTATCTGGTGCTTACCGATAGCGGCGGCGTGCAGGAAGAAGCGCCTTCGCTCGGCAAGCCGGTGCTGGTGATGCGCGAAAATACCGAGCGACCCGAGGGGATCGTGGCCGGCACCGCCCGCCTTGTCGGCACCGATGTCGAGAAAATCCTGTTCAACGCCAATCGCCTGCTCGACGATCAGGCTGCCTATCGCGGCATGGCGGAACGACACAACCCATATGGCGATGGCCGGGCCAGTAACCGGATTGTTGAGGAACTGCTGCATCATGGCTGAAATCAAAACCGTTTCCGTAGTCGGCATGGGATATATCGGCCTGCCGACCTGCGCCATTTTTGCCAGCCGCGGGCTCAACGTCATTGGCGTCGATGTCAACGGAGCGGTGGTCGAGAAGGTCAATCGTGGCGAAATCCACATCGTCGAGCCGGACCTTGACGGTCTGATCCAGAAGGTCGTGGCGAACGGCAAGCTCATGGCCTACAGCACGCCGCAGCCGGCGGACGCCTATATCATCGCCGTGCCGACCCCGATGACCCACGATCATAAGCCGGACGTGACCTACGTGCTCGCGGCGGCACGAAGCATCGCCCCCGTGCTGAAGCGCGGAGACCTTGTGGTATTGGAATCGACATCGCCGGTTGGAACCACGCGTATCATGACCGGGCTGCTTGCCGAGTTGCGGCCTGATCTCAAATTTCCTGTCCAGCATGGCGAAGACGCCGATGTGCTGGTCGCCTATTCCCCCGAGCGTGTGCTGCCGGGAAAGGTGCTGACCGAGCTGATCAACAACGATCGCTCGATCGGCGGATTGTCCCGCAAATCGTCGGAGCGGACCGCGGCACTCTATTCGACCTTCGTCACCGGCGACCTGTTCATGACAACGGCCGAAAGTGCTGAGCTGGTGAAACTGACGGAGAACGCGTTCCGCGACGTCAACATCGCCTTTGCCAACGAGCTTGCCGCCGTGTGTCAGGATCTGTCGCTCAATGTATGGGAAGTGATCGATCTCGCCAATCGACACCCTCGCGTGAACATCCTCCAGCCGAGCCCGGGCGTTGGCGGTCACTGCATTGCGGTCGATCCATATTTTATCATCGACGCCGCACCCAACAGCACGCGGCTGATGGCTTCGGCACGCCGGATCAATTCCGAACGGCCCATGTCGGTGGTCAGGGATATCGAGGCCTTGCTTGACCCCTCCCGCAAACAGACGATCGCCTGTCTTGGCCTCAGCTTTAAAGCCAACATCGACGATTTGCGCGAGAGCCCGGCCGTCGAGGTGGTGAAACTTCTGTCCGATATCCCCAATGTGAAGATCATTGCGGCTGAACCCAACACAAATGCGCTGCCGCATGAGCTCGAGGGCAGGGGCATCGTGTTCACCGACGCACTTTCGGCCATCGACAAGTCCGATATCGTCGTCCTCCTGGTCGACCATCGGCAGTTCAATCTGGTCGACCCCGAAGCGCTCAAGGATAAGAAGCTCGTCGATACGAGGGGTCTGTGGACATGGCGCAAGGCACGCAAGCCCGACGCCCGCATCGAAGGCAAGAAACCAGAGGTCGCACAAGTGACACCTGCAAGGGAGCAGGCCGCATGAACGCGCACGCCCCGGCATGGGCGCAGCATTCCCTGTTGGCATCACGGCGCCGGGAGTTCCTTGGCGCACCGATCCATGCGCTGACCATGGCCGAGACACTGGCCATCGCCGACGAGGCGATGACCCTGGGGCGGCCGCTGCATCATGTGGTCGTGAACGTCGCCAAACTGGTGACCATGCGCCAGAATGCCGAGCTGCGCGAGGACGTGGCCGGGGCGGACGTGGTCAATGTCGATGGCATCGGCGTGCTTTGGGGTGCACGTCTGTGCGGCGTCGCGCTGCCCGAGCGGGTGGCGGGCGTCGACATCATGATCAATCTGCTGAGCCTCTGCGCGAAGCGTGGATTCAGGCCGTATCTGCTGGGGGCCGAACAGCACGTTCTCGACGCGGTTGTAGTGAGACTTGCCAAGGACCATCCGAGCCTCGTCATAGCGGGAATGCGCAACGGCTATTTCAAGCCGGAGGACGAGGCCGGGATCGTCGCGGCGATCAACGCCTCGGGCGCCGACTGCCTGCTGGTGGCCATGCCGACACCGCGCAAGGAACGCTTTCTCAAACGCTACCGCGATGAACTCGCCTCAAGTTTCGTGATGGGCGTGGGCGGCAGTTTCGACGTCTATGGGGGCAAGGTTGCCCGCGCGCCGAAGCTGATACAAGCGGCCGGCCTGGAGTGGCTGTTCCGCGTCGTCCAGGAGCCGCGACGCTTGTGGCGCCGCTACTACGATACCAACACTGCCTATGCGGGACTGCTGTGCCGGGAGTTCTGGGAGCGTCGCTGGCGCCGAAACGCCGGTTTATAGTTTCGCCTACGGGGCTCCAGCGGCGCGGCGCCTAATGTCCGGAACGCAGGCGTCGCCCCCTTTCGACCACAGGCTTAGGATCGCGAAGACTGTTCCAGGCCAGAGCGCTTTCCAACGCCGTATATTTCCCGGTTGCGATCTCCTGGCATATTTTCATTAGTGCTCCGCCAGCGGCGCGCGCAAGTGAGCCGCCCACGCTTATCCGCCGTACACCGGCCTCGGCAATCTGCTCGAATGTGAGACCGGAAACACCTTGGCCAAGGACATGATTCACTGGTGCACTGACAGAGCTGCAAATCTGCTCGAGAGACGCCAGGTCCGGGACGCCCGGCGCATACAGCACCTCAGCGCCAAGAGCTTCGAAGGCCTTCAGGCGGCGAATTGCCTCGTCGAGACCATATACGCCTTTACCCATCCCATCGGCGCGGGCGGTGAGTACGATGTCGTATTTTCGAGCAGCCGCAACCGCCGCCGCTACACGTGCCATCGCGGTATCAAAATCGCGTATTGGCTGGCCGGGATTTGGTTGTCGATCTTCGATCGAAAGTCCAGCCAATCCCGCTTCGGCGGCAAGCCGGACGGTTTCAGCCACGCCTTCTGGTGTGTCTTCATAACAATCTTCCAAATCGGCAGTGACCGGCACGGTCGTCGAGGCTGCGATCTCGGCGGCATATGCCAAGCTTTCGGCGCGGCCGACTTCCTTTGCTCCGTCCTTCTTCCCCTTCGAAAAGGCGTAGCCCGAAGAGGTGGTCGCCAGCGCCCTAAAACCCAGACCAGCCATCATCCGCGCGCCGGCTACGTCCCAAGGGTTTGGGATCACGAAGCAGCCGGATTTATGAAGAGCGCGAAATTGTTTAACCTTCTTGGATCGGGAAATCACATTGCCCCCTCAGACTTGGACAAGAAGCCGGGTTCGACTAAATGCCGATGATTGCAGCTTTTCAATCATCCGTTTCTCGCCCGACTGCGATCCCGCGGATTCGTTGGCATTTTTCCGCCGAGCGCGACGTGCGGACCATTATGGCGCCTCGCTCTCATGACCCGAACACCCGGAGACCGAATGTCGGATATGCAACGAGCCCGTCCCCGGCAAGGTACACCATGTGTTGTAAGCCTCAGAAATACCTGCTTACAGATCGCTTGGAAATTACGCGATCCGTAGCCGCGCTCGCAGCTGGGCGACGAATTGCGTCGCTGCCACGGGGTGGAACAACGAGGTCAGCCCGAAGAAAACCGCGGCGCCGGTGGTGCCGCCGGCGACAAGCGAGAAGATCGCCGGCAGGTCGCCGGCCACCATGCTGGCAAGCTTGGCGGCCACCCCCGTGCTGAGCGAGATGATTACCGAAACACCGATGTCGCGCCACGGCACCGGCACCGGTGTGAGCCGCTCGCTGATGATGATGCAGGTTATGGAGCCCACCACCGAGCCGCCCGCCAGCGCCAAAGCGGCGCCGATCTCCGCCATCGGGGGGATCAACAGCAGGGACAATGCGATTGTTGCCACCGAGCCGAAGAGATTGGCGATGATCAGCAGCCACGGCCGCTTGTGCGCGTGCACCACGACGCCATAGACGAAGCTGGTGAGGTTGGCGCACAGCACGCTGAAGGCAATGATCGGAAACAGCAGGCCGAAGCGGCCGTGATATTGCGAGGGCAGCATGAGCTCGGTGATATCGCTGCTGAGCGCGACCAGCATCGCTGCAATCGGCAGGCAAAGCCGCATCATCAAGGCCATTAACTGCGACAGCAACCGACCCGATGCCGCGGGCCCATCCTCGTCGAACCGGCTAACCACCTCGGGAAAGGCGCCCATGTTGATGGCGTTGGCGACCATATCGATCGGCTGGCGGGCCAGCGCATAGGCTGCGGCGAAGATCGCCACGGCGCTGGCATCGTAATAGAACTTGAGGAACAGACGCTCCGCGCTGTTGAGCCCGAAGCCAACCAGCGCCATGATGATCAGCGGCACACCGAGCGCAAAGAAGTCCCTGTGGGTGAAACGCGGCGGACCGGCAACGAGCCGTCGCGATGCCATGATGCCCGCCACGATGCCGGCAATCAAGGCGCCGAGGCTCGAGCCGAGCGACACCGTCAGAAAGCTATCCTGAAAGACAAGGATAGCGCCGATCGGTAACGCGAGTTGCAGCAGGGCACGCAGGGCTTCTAGCATCGAATAGACCGAATGGCGCTGCTGCATCTGCAGCACCGTCAACGCGAAGCGGCTGATGGACCCGGCGACCAGATAGCCGCAGACTGCGATCGCGAACTCGATCCAGCGTTCAGGCACGATCACCGCCGACGCGCCTACCGATATGACCAGCGCCAGTGCCGTGGTGGCAAGCAACACCTGCCCGGCCAGCATCAGGCTGCCGCGGCTGACTTCGCCCTTGCCGCCAAGCCTGAGCAAGGCGATGCGCAGCCAGTTGGTGACGGCAATGTCGGTCATTTCGCCGACGGTCACCACCAGGGTGAGCAGGCCATACTCGGTCTGGTCGATCAAACGCGTCACGACGACCAGCAGGAGCAGCGCCGAAATTCGCGTCAGCAGGATCGCCGGAGCATAAATGAGCGTGGAACGGAGCAGCAAGGGCGTGTCCCTGGAAAACTCACCTTCGACTAGCCGCCGACTGGCGGAAAATCCAGCCCGATGACGCCGAAGGGTGAACAGATTCAGTTTGAACTAAAAGATTTGCCGTAAAACTTATCGGGAACGTTTGCTTTGCAGTTACCCGGTCTGTGTTATTTAGAGTACCATCATGTTGCAGCGCCTCATATCCGATCGAAAAATACATGTCCTGGTCGCGACGCCCTCGGGCGTTTCGGGGCAGGGCGGCATCGACCGCATCATGGGCGCGCTGAAGCAGGAGTTCGAACGGCAAGAAATCGCCGACATCGATGTGTGCTTCCTTGCCAGTCGTGGCCCGGGGCATGTCGGATTTTCGATCTTCTATATGCTCGGTTTTTGCTTACGGATGCTTAAAGCGCGTCTGGCTGGACGCGCCGATGTCATTCATATCAACATCTCAGTTTCCGGCAGCACCTACCGCAAGATGGTGATCGCCGCCTGCGCACGGCTGCTGTCGATACCCTATGTCCTGCATTTGCACGGGGCGCAGTATCAGACATTCTGGAAAGCCGACCGCGGTTTCATTAGCCGCCGTATCAAAGCTCTGTTCGAGCATGCCGATCGGGTGATCGTTTTGGGCAGGCTTTGGCGCGATTTCGTCGCCAGCCGGGCGCCGGGCGCAGCCGGCAATATCGTGATCGTGCCCAATGCGACCGAAGTCCCGTCGCTGGCGCATGTCGGCGGCGGCGACCATGTGCATATCCTGTTCCTGGGCCGCATCGGCGACCGCAAGGGCGTACCGCAATTGCTCGAGGCACTGCACCGCATGAGCCCTGTCAAGAATTGGCGTGCCACGATTGCCGGCGATGGCGAAGTCGAGGCGGCACGGGCAAAATCGGCCGCGCTGGGGATTGCAGACCGGATCGCCTTTCCGGGTTGGGTGGGACCGGACGATGTCGCATCGCTGATTTCTTCGGCCGATATTCTGGTTCTTCCATCCTTCGCCGAAAATCTGCCGATGTCGGTGATCGAAGGCATGGCAGCCGGTTTGGCGGTGGTGGCGACCCCGGTTGGCGCCGTCGAAGACATAATCACCGACGGGCAATCCGGGCTGCTGGTGCCGCCAGGCGATGTTACAGCGTTGACCGAGGCGCTGAGCCGCCTCGTGGAGAACCCGGCACTGCGGGCAAGGCTTGGTGCCGGTGCCATGGCCGTGCATCGGGAACGGCTTGAGCTCGCCCCGTTTGTTGGCGCAATCTGCGATGTCTGGCGGTCGGCCGCGTCAAGCCGTCAACCGGTCAAGCGCTGAGGCCGACGATCGCGGCGGCGCGTCGAGCCTGAATTCGCGGTGGAATATCTCCAAATTCAACAGCGCCCATATCAGCTTTTCGTGGTCTGCAGCACGCGTTGTGTGTTCCGAGACGATTTGATCTAGCTGTTTCGGACTCAGATAGCTGCGAATGACGGAGTGAGGCGAGCAAAGATGGTCATGCACGTAGTTCCTCATCGATCCGCGAAACCATTCGGCGACCGGTACCTTGAACCCGACCTTGCGGCGGCTGAGAATTTCCTCCGGGAGGATATTGGCCATGCTGTCGCGCAGGATCTGCTTGCTGTGCAACCAACCCAGCCTGTAGCGATCGGGCAATTTGCTAACGAATGAAACCAGGTCTCGATCGAGGAACGGCATTCTTCCTTCGATTGAACCGGCCATCATCATGTGGTCGCCTCGTTCCAGGAGATTGTCAGGCAGCCACGATGTCTGATCGAAAAACAGCACGCGGCGAAGATGGGAAGCCGCAGCGCTTGACGAGAACGGAAAGTCGTTGCGCTCATAACGGCGATTTGCGGACGCGCCGATCAGGCAGGCGCTCTGCTGCGCCGAAACGGCTCCAAACCAGGAGACCATCCGGGCGGCAAAGTCCCTTTCGCCCGCGGTGCGGGCAAATGTATCGACCTTGGCCGACGCGCCCGGCATGGCGCGTGCCAAAGGGGAAAGGACGTTATCGTGCAGCGAGGCTGGAACAAGCGACTGGTAGATCCCGGCCAGTGATTCCGCGCGATGCTTGGGATAGCCGCCGAGAATCTCGTCGGCTCCTTCTCCGGTGAGCACCATCTTGACGTCTTGCGAGGCTCGCTCCGACATCAGGTAAATTGGAATATCGCTGCTTTGCGAAACAGGTGCCCCGCGTTGGCGAACCATCGTCGGCAGATGATCCATCAGATCGCCTGGCTGGATTACAAGTTCGCAATGATCGGTCTTGAAATGATCGGCAACGCGTCGGGCGAATGCAAATTCGCTATAGGCTGCGTTGTCGAACCCGACGGAAAACGTGCGAATGGGCGTGGCGCTGTGCCTGGCCATCAGCGCGACGATAGCCGAGGAGTCGAGCCCTCCGGAGAGAAAGGCCCCAAAAGGTGCATCGCTGCGCATCCTGATCTCGACGGAATGGTCGAGCAATTCCAGAAATCGCCGCTTGGCGGTTTTTCCGTCGATCCGCTCGGTAACGGCCGCCTGGTCCGGAGGCGTATAGTAGCGCGTTTCCTTGACTACCCCTTGCGACCAGACAGCATAGCTTCCGGGATTGAGTTTGCGGATCTGTTTGAAGAGCGTGCGCGGTCCCGGCACATAACGCCAGTTCAGATACTCGTGCACGGCATCCAGATCGAGTTCCTGAGCATCTTGCTGCGATGACAACAATGCGTTGATCTCCGAGGCAAATAGCAGCAATTTTTCGCTTTGCATGAGGTAAAGCGGCTTTTCCCCGAAGGGATCCCGGGCGAGGATCAATTCCTGCCTCTGAGCATCCCAGAGTGCAAAGGCGAACATGCCGCTCAGCCGGTCGAACATTGACAAGCGCCACTGATCGTAGGCTCGGAGCAGCACCTCGGTATCGGAGCGCGTTCGAAAATGATGGCCAAGGCCGATCAGTTCCTGGCGCAGCTCGATGTAGTTATATATCTCGCCGTTGAAAATTATTTTGAGACGACCGTCCTCAATCTGCATCGGCTGATTCGACTCGGGCGCTAGGTCAATGATCGCCAGACGGCGATGAACCAATGCCAATTGTTGCTCGCCGGTATTCAGGTCCAATATCTCGGTGCCTTCGGCATCGGGACCGCGATGCCGCAATGCGTTTGACATTTTGGCGGCCCGCTCTTGTGGATTTTTAGCCCTTCGCCCGATCCATCCGGCAATTCCACACATTGTTCCCCCCTAGGCGCGCGCATTCCCCACTCAGTACAACAAATGTGTTAAACACTTCGTGCCAATACAACCCAACCGGGAGAAAGCTGCCACGGGCCGTTCCTCGATCGAGTCTGGCCGTCAGGGGTTGCCACCGGTTGTTCGCTGGTGAGGGCGAGTGATGGCACCTATGGCAGGCCCAATGCCTGCAGCATCTCCGGGTCGGGAACTGGGGGACCATCGGGCGGGATGAGGCTCATCCCATAGGGATTGGAGAACTCCCAGGCAGACCATGGGATCGCGAAGCGTTCGGCCTCTTGGCGCACTGCCTTGAGATAGCGCGAACGGTCGGCCTCAAAGGCGCCCATGCGGCCGTCCGCGGACATGAGGATAGCGCCGAATTCGCCCATGAAGAGCCGCCGGCTGGGAATGCCATGGCCTTCAGCCCAGTCGACAGCCTGGCGAAAGCTCGCCTCCAGTTGGCTCTGGCCCCAGTTCTGCTCGAAATAGTTCGCGATTGCTTGGCGCGCGGTGGCCATGTTCATGACCTGCTCGACCCTGCTCAAGCCGGCAGCGTCCATCCGCGCTCTAAGGGTTTCGGTCACCACTTCGGGTGTACTGCTGTCGGCCGGCCAGGGAAGTCCCGAAGCAAAGCTGATCGTGTCATCGGGCCGCTGGTGGGTGAAGCTGTGCGGCTCATACATATGGAAGCTGTAATAGAGGTTTGGGTCATCAAAGCCGGGGCTGAGGTTGACCAATCCGGCAATGCTGCCGCCGCAGGCGCCGGTTGCAACGATGGTAAGTTCGCTGTTGACCGCTCGAATGTCGTGGACGGTCCCTGCCATGATCCGCTGCCAGTGATCGCTGCCGCTCGCATCGCAAGGGTAGTATGCGGGCTCGTTGTAAGGTTCGAGGGCGACTTTGTCGGTGCCTATCTTGACCAGCATGGCGGCGACCGCCACAACCATGTGACGATAGCGGGCAACGCCCTCGCTGTCGGCGCCGCCATAGATCATCTCCATGCTGTAGTCGGGAACCTGAGTGACGCCATGCAGGTCGAAAACCACCTTGAGGCCGGTCGACGTGATCCGCTCGACGGCGGCGGCAAGTATGTCCAGCGCCTGCTGCCGCTTGGCGTCCCCGCTGGCAAGCAGCGGGCCGGGATCGACGCTCAGCCGGACGAAGTCGAAGCCCATCGATCGGATGTGGGCAAACACCTCCCCGGCCGGCCAGTCGGTGAGCGGCCTGCTTTCCGCAAGCCACTCCTTTTCGCTGCGATAGGGCGGCCAAACGTAGGTTCCGTCTTTCGCCACCGGCGACCAGTTGAGCCACTGATGCACGCCAACGCCGCGCTTGAGAGGGATGGGCTCTGCCTCGGCCGCCACAAGCAAGGCGAGCACCCAGGCAACAAAATACACCGCTTTTCGCATCGCTCCCTCCGCATGCTCGCGGGAGATATTAACCGCAACGAACGGGAAAGAAGATTGCCGGCCCGCAGCTTTTCGACGGCATGGTATACAAGGACCGAAACGTTGACGGGGCGTGCATGAGAATCGGCTGGTACATCAACCGATTGCGCAGCATGGGACCGGCCGAGGTGTTGCACCGGCTGGGCGAGCAACGTCGAAGGATCGCGTCGCGCCGCCGCGATGATGGGTGGGAACGCTATCCATCGCCGCAGTTGCACCCAGTGCTGCCCGGATTTCGCCATGCTGCGCTGGCAGCGACCGACGCTCAACGGCAGGCCATAGCGGCGGCCGCGCAAGAGATGCTTCATGGCCGGTTTTCGGCACTCGGGCGGACATGGCCAAAGCGTGAGCCCGATCGTTTGTTTCCTGCTGAGCTTTGGCGTCTTGATCCGGTAACCGGCAGGCTTTGGCCTGGCGCCGAGGCTCATACTTTCGATATCGATTTTCGCGATGGCGGCGACCTTGGCGATATAAAATATGTCTGGGAGATCAACCGGCTGCAGCAATTGCCAGTACTGGCTGCACACCTGCTCCTCAGCGAGGACAATCGATCCAGGAGTGCCATTGAGGCGGCAATCGGCAGTTGGCATTCCGCCAATCCGCCGTACCGAGGCATTGGCTGGGCTTCCGGCATCGAAGTAGCGCTGCGAGCCATCAGCCTCATCGTCACCCTGGACCTTATCGGTGACCGGCTTGACCCGGCGACGCTGCGGAAAGCCGGTGAGATACTCGCGGCAAGCGCCTATTGGCTGCCGCGGTTTCCGTCGCGATATTCCTCCGCCAACAACCATCTCGTCGCAGAGTTGGCTGGCGAATATCTGGTTGGCCTGGCGCTCGGGGCCGAATCCGAAATTGCCCGCAGCGCCCTCTTAAATGAGACGCACAAGCAGATTCTTGCCGACGGCGCCGGTGCCGAGCAAACGCCGACCTATGCAGCCTTCAGCGCCGAACTCATCTTGCTGTGCGCCGCCGCGGCGCGCCAGGCGGGAACGCCGTTTCCCTCGGCCGTCGAAGCGCGTCTGGGCGCCTTCGCCAATTTCGTCGGCTGGCTGCCACAGAAAGCCGCCCGCTTCGGCGACGACGATGAGGGCCATGTGCTGAAGCTGGGCGACGAGCCGAACTATATCCGATCCGTCGCGGCCGCCATCCACGGCTTACTGGGGACGCCGGGCAACGCGCCGGAGCCTGACGATTTTCGTTCGCTTTTCTTTGGTGCGCCGTCAGGCCCGGCGCCCGCGGTGCATGGCTTGCAGACATTCACGCAAGGCGGGCTCTCCGTCTGGCGCGGAGCAATGAATGGCCGCAATGTCGAACTGACGTTCGACCATGGACCGCTCGGCTATCTCTCGATAGCGGCGCACGGCCATGCCGACGCGCTGTCGCTCACCCTGTGCATCGACGATGAGCCGGTGCTGGTCGATCCCGGCACTTGGCTCTACGGTTCGGGAGGCGCATGGCGCGACTGGTTCCGCTCCACACCGGCGCACAACACGCTGAACATCGAGGGCAAGAGTCAAAGCACCATCGCTGGAAATTTCAACTGGTCGCACAAGGCAGTCGCAGCGCTGGTGGAGAGCGAACCGGAACCGCACTGGAGGCTGAGCGCCCGGCATGACGGCTATAGAAGCCGCTTCGGCGTCGTGCATCAGCGCACTTTGGCGCGCCAGGCCGATGGCATCCTCATCACCGACCAACTGCTCGGCGGCAGGCGCCAGTCCGAGATCGTCTTCCAACTGGCCCCCGGCCTCCATGCCGACCGGCACGAAGATACGGTCGCGGTATTGCGCGGCGACGAGGTACTGTTGGCCATCCGCTTTCCTGATGCTGTGCTCGATATCGGCGCCGGCGGTGACATGCCGGGCCAAGGCGGTTGGGTTTCACTGCGTTTTGGCAGCAGGCAGCAAGCCGAACGCCTCGCCTGGCACGGTGAAGTGGGCGAAGCCGGGATCGATATCCATCTTGCCCCAATTCACCCGCCGCGACAGCAAAAACCGGTGCCAACGTAGAGTTGCCGCGTGAGTTCCAGCCGTATTCGACATTAATTACGTTTGGACATTTAGCGGTTTCGTTACCGTTGATCTGCTAGTCTCGCACCATCCAGCCTGCTTTGCCCGCTGCGCCCCGCAACAGCCACTGGTTGCAGGCGGCGTAGCGAGTTTGGCGGGAATTTTGTGCTTTGCTATTCGCCAGATCGCCTTCTTACGACCCCCAGACTGCCTTCTTACGACCAGGAGCCGCTGCATCAATGTTTTCCGAATTTGCCAGAGCGATTGTGGAAAAGCTTTCGAACGTCAATCTGACCACGCTCGGCCTGCTTCTCCTCACCGCACTGGGCAGCGCGGTGATCGCCTACTGGCGAACTGCCGAACATAAGTCCCTCAGGGACTTTTTCGACTTCGCCTTCCCACAGGAAGTCATCCTGCACCCGTCGGCGCGAGCCGACGCCATGTTCTGGATCACGAAACGGGCGATGATGCCTTTCCTGCTTATTCCTGCCGGCGTCACCTTCGTCGTCGCGGTGGGCTATGGCACACGCGAGGCAATTGGCTGGCTCCTTAACATCCACGCGCCGCTTCTCGGCGCCCCGGCGGGACCGGTGACGATCGTCATCTTCACCGCAACCATGCTGGTCGCCTATGATATTTCATACTACCTCTACCACGTCGCCCAGCACCGTTTCCCGTTCCTGTGGGAATTGCACAAGGTACATCATTCGGCCGAGGTGATGGTGGGGATCACCAAGGACCGGGTTCATCCGCTGGACGATCTGATGAACCGTATGTGGGATGGCGTCATCCCGGGCATCTGCTTCGGGATCTGGAGCCTGATCGCACTCGATCCGGTAGAGGTCGCTATCTTCGGCATCAACGTCTACGTCATCCGCAACATCCTGATGATGGACTTTGTTCGCCATACGCATCTCAAGATATCGTTCGGCCCGTTGAACAACATCATCCTGTGTCCGCACTGGCACCAGGTGCATCACAGCATCGACCCTCGTCATTATGACAAGAATTTCGGCCTGCTTTTTTCGTTCTGGGATCGTCTGTTCGGAACGCAATTTGTCCCGGAGCCCGATGAAGACCTGAAATTTGGCCTGGTCGATCGCGATGTGCGCGATTACCAGTCGCTCTTTGGGCTCTACATCCTGCCGCTCAAGAAGATGGCAAGGCATGTCATGCGACTGTTTCACAGACGGCCCAATGTGGTCGCGCAGCCACAGGACAGTTCTCCTTCATGAACACCGCTGTTTCCATCGACGTCCTAAGCGCGGAGCGCCTGGAAATCGTCCGTTCGGCGGATCGCCTGGCTGCGATCGAAGCCGCTTGGATGGAGCTTTGGCATCGTACCGACGGGCTGATCTTTCAAAGCCATGCCTGGATTTCGGCATGGTGGAGTACCGTACAACGCCGTGACCAGCGCGCGTTGCGGATCGGCCTGGTCTGGAAGGGCGAGAGACTCGTTGCTGTCGTTCCGCTGGCGATCGGCAGGCGCAGGGGGCTGCGGTTTCTCGAATGGGCGGCCGGCAGCTATACCGACTATGGGGATATTCTCGTTGCTCCGGAATGCTCGTTATCGGCGCTGCAGGAGCTATGGACCCAACTCTGCGATGCCGGCGGCTTCGACCTTGCCTTGATCAGTCGTCTCTCGCCGGATGCGGCGGCCCGCAAAATTTTCACGCCGGGAGCTTCCGGCGGCATCAGGCTTCGTCCGTTTCACCGAACGGAAGTCAGCTATCGCGTTGCCGGACAATGGGAAAGCGGAGCGGCATGGTTCGCGGGCCAGTCGAAAAAGACGCGCCAGAACTATCGGCGCGGCATCAAAGCGCTGGAAGAAACCGGAGAGGTGAGATTTCGCCTGCTTGCCCCCGACGAGCCGCTGCAACCGGTACTGGAGCGCCTCGCGGCCTTGAAGCGGAAATGGCTGACCGAGCGCATGCGTGAGTCAGACCTGTTCGAAGAGGGCGTCCCGGTACTCGCCGCGCTCGTCGGTGCGTTGGCGCGCGCCGGCGTGCTGCATATCTTCGTCCTCGAATGCAATGGCGTGATGGTCGCGGTGTCGATCAATTTCGTCCAGCACGACGTGATGATGGCCTTCGTGACGACGTTCGATCCGGATTTCGGCCGGGCGTCGCCGGGTGTGATCCTGTTGATGGATTACGTGCAGTGGTCGATAGATCACGGTTTGAGCATGGTCGATTTCCTCTGTGGCGCAGAGTCGTTCAAACACAAATTCTCAACGCAGGCGGTTACGCTGGAATCCGTCATCGGGACGCGCACGGCACAGGGCGCGCTGGCATTTCTTGCCGATCGTGTCCTCCAGACGGTCAGGCATATGCGCGAGCGGTCATCGGCACCACCAGAGGGACGCGATGCGCCCGCTCAAGCCGAAGCAGCCTTGGACTAAAGCGCGTCGCGTTCGATCGGCCTCATGCAACGCGCTTTAGATTCTTGTTTTATACATGTCGTTATCGCAAAACCGCTGCACACTTTTGCGCGACATGCTTTAGAACGGTTCATCGTTTCACGGAAACGGCCCGCTCGCAAAAAGCTCAAATGAAGCGCGGTATCGGACCGTTTTGCGGCGTGGTGCGGTCGCCGAGGTCGAGGAAGATTTCGTCGATGTAGCACCATCCCCAACCTTCCGGTGGATCGTAGCCTTCGATGACAGGATGGCCGGTTGCCCGAAAATGCTTGGTGGCATGACGGTTGGGCGAGTCGTCGCAGCAGCCGACATGGCCGCATGTGCGGCAGAGCCGCAGATGCACCCACTGCGAACCGCTCTTCAGGCATTCCTCGCAGCCGAGCGCGCTCGGTGTCACGTCGCGAATGTGCCCGGCGTGCCTGCATTCGTCTGCCATCATACGCTCCTGACCAGTTGTGGCGCCACGGCAAGACTGCCGTTTCGCGCGAGATATGCATGCAGCGCTGCAACCACCTGGGCGCCTTCGCCGACGGCAGCGGCGACGCGCTTGATCGAGCCGGAGCGGACATCGCCGATGGCGAACACCCCGCCGCGGTTCGTCTCCAGCGCACCACGTTCCTGGCCAATGTCAGGCCCGGTGCGAACGAAGCCCTTCGCGTCCAACGCCACGCCGCATTGCGCCAACCAGTCGGTGTTCGGATCGGCGCCGATGAACAGGAAGAGGTGGCGGATCGGACGTGCTGTCTCGGTGTCGCGGTTGCGCCAGCGCACTTTGCCAAGATTGCCGTCGTCGCCTTCCAGTGCCGCAATCTGCGTCTCAGCCAGCACTTCGATGTTCGGCTGTGCCCTGACGCGCTCCACCAGATAGCGCGACATGCTCGCATCGAGGCTGCTGCCGCGCGCCAGCAGCCATACCTTCTTCACATGCGCCGCCAGGTAGACGGCAGCCTGACCAGCCGAATTGCCGGCGCCGACCAGGGCTACCTCTTGCCCGGCACAAAGCTGCGCTTCGATCGGCGAAGCCCAGTAATGCACGGAGGTTCCCTCGAATTGCGCCAGGTTTGCCATGTCGAGGCGGCGATAGCGCGCTCCGCTGGCGATCACCACCGACCGTGCCCGCACGGTCTCCCCGCCGCCGACGGCGAGCGTATAGTGGGCACTGGACGTGTCACTTGCGCTGCCCAGCCACTTCGCCTCGTCCGGTATCACCATCTCGACGCCGAATTTCTGCGCCTGGTTGTAAGCGCGCGCCATCAGCGCCATTCCCGAAATGCCGGTCGGAAAACCGAGGTAGTTCTCGATGCGCGAGGAGGCACCCGCCTGTCCGCCGAAGGCACGGCAATCGAGCACGATCGTCGACAACCCTTCGGAAGCCGCATAGACGGCCGCCGCGAGGCCGGCCGGTCCGGCGCCGACAATGGCCACGTCGTACAGCCTGCCGGCGTCGATCGGCCTCACCAGGCCGATGCAGCGGGCAAGCTCGTTCTCTCCGGGATTGAGCAGCAGCTTGCCGTTCGGACAGAGCACGATCGGCAAATGGTGGATGTCGACATGGAAGCGTTCGATCAGGGTCCTGGCGCAGGGATCGGCAGCCGAATCGAGAATGCGATGCGGCTGACCGCTGCGAGCCAGAAAACCTTGCAGCCTCAAAACGTCGCCGCTGTCGACCGGTCCGACAATGATCGGGCCGGCTGTGCCGCTCTCGAGCAGGCCGACACGGCGCAGGATCAGCGCCCGCATGACGCGCTCGCCGAGGTTTGCTTCCTGCACCATCAGGTCCCTCAGTCTTTGCGAGGGGATGACGAGCGCCTCGACCGGCTCGACCGCCTCCACATCCACCAGTGAGGGTCGGGCTGAAAGCTGCGCCAACTCGCCGACGAAATTGCCAGCACCGTGCGTGACGATTGTTTCGCGCCGGCCGAAGCTGCCGCCCTGGATGATATCCACCTTGCCGGACAGGACCACGATCAGACCGGGCGCCAGCTCGCCGGCTTTGACGATCTGTTCGCCTGCAGCATAGGACACGGCTTCGCCGAAACGGCCCATGCGGTCCAGGTCCGCCTCAGCCAGCACTGGAAACATCTGATCGCGACGGGCAATGGAGATCGGATTGGCGGGTTGAGACATGGTTCGAACCTATCGCCGGTTTCCGACAGTTTGAAGCGGTTTTTGCGGCTTGCGGCCGGTAGGAACCTGGCCCGCCTGTCGGTAAACGCTATGTCCTTCGCTTCGCAGTTAACTGATCGCAGCCGTGCGACGGTGTCGTCGCGACGTGCCTCACGATCCGTTGCATCTCCTTGATTTGTTTGATTTGCGCATCCCGGCAAACCCGGCGCATGCTGCTTTAGCCGGCACCTGCCTAAGCCGGCCAGGCCCGGCGGGCCGTCCTGTGTCAAACTCTCGGCCGCCGGGCTTCTGGACAGCAGAAAACGGCCTGTGTCCGAGCACTCCGCAAACTGGCCCGCGGCCTGTTGTTCGGCGAGTGCTCAGGCAGCTACCTGAAGCACAATCTTGCCGCGCGTGTGCTGCTTCTCGAGCTGTTCCTCGGCCCTGGCGACTTCCTCAAGAGGATAGATTGCCTGCACGAATGGCCTGACCTTCCCGGCGTCGATGAGGCGGCTGATCTCGGCAAGCTGCGCCGCGTTCGGCTTGGTCAAATAGGAAACGCCGCGAGCCCGATGCAGGCGGGCCTTCTCCGCCGACGGTTCGGAAAGCGTTGAGACGAGCGTCCCGCCGGGCTTGAGCACGTCCCACGAGCGGTCCTGTGTTTCACCCGCTACCAGGTCGAAGACGAGGTCGACGTCCTCGACAAGCTCCTCGAAGCGCTGGTTCTTGTAATCGACCGCCTGGTCGGCGCCAAGCGCGCGGACGAAATCGAAATCCTGCGCGGACACAGTCGTCGCGACAAACGCGCCCGCGGCCTTTGCGAACTGCACCGCCAGATGACCGACGCCGCCGGCGCCGCCATGGATAAGGACCCGCTGCCCGGATTTGAGGCCGCCGTGATCGAAAAGGCCTTGCCACGCGGTAAGGCCCGCAAGTGGCACGGCGGCGGCTTCGGCGTGGCTTAAGCGTTGCGGCTTCGCCGCCGCCTCCGTTGCCTTCACGACGACATATTCGGCGTTGCCGCCGCGGTCGTTGCCGAGCATGGCATATAGCGGATCGCCCTTCTTCAGCGTATGGGCCCGCGTGCCGCACAGTTCCACCACGCCGGATACGTCGCGGCCGAGCGTGACGGGCAGATCCGCGCCCGAAGAGCCCTCGCGAACCTTGTAGTCGACGGGATTGACGCTTGCCGCGTAGACCTTGAGCGTGACCTCGTCGTCATGCGGCTGAGGCAACGGAACCGCGTCCAGCGAAAGAACCTCCGGTCCACCAAAATCGTGGATACGGACGGCCTTCATCGTAATCATGGCTTGCTCCTCGTCGGGTTGCAGTCCAGTTCGCTCTGAACAGTTTCGCCGGCAGGCCGGCGTCTATCCAGCCGGCGGTTCGGTCGTAGCAAAGGCCGGCCGGTGGTGCGCCGTCAGTGTATCGTTTGCGAATGCTCGCCGCCGGGTTGCGAGATGCCGCTCAGCGCTTCACCTGCTGTCGCCGTCTCGCTGTTGGTGGCGAGGTCGCCCAGCGAAACGATGCCGACCAGGCGCTTGTCGCGGTTCAGCACCGGCAAGCGGCGCACTTTCAGGTCAGCCATGTTACGCAGAACATCCTCTGCGTCTTCGTCTTCGAAGCAATACCTGACCTCGGTGCTCATCACTTCCCGTACCTTGGCGTCAGGTGTCTTGCCTTGGGCGACGCCGCGGATTGCGATGTCGCGATCGGTTACCATGCCGACAAGCCGATCGTTCTCGCCCACCGGCATTGCGCCGGCGTCGAGGCGACCCATCATTTCAGCCGCATCGCGCAGGGTTTGCTGCGGACTGGCGATCTCGACGTCCTTTGTCATGCAGTTGCCAACTTTGATTTTAACCTCCCTTGGTTGCAGGGCCCGCCGCCGGTTTCCAGGATGAAAGGGTGAATGAGCGCCAGCGCAAAACGTTCCATGGCAAGACCCGTTTCGAGCGCTTCGCCGAAATCACCCTTGCCATCCTCCACCCGACTGCCCTTCAGGCGGTCGGCCCGGGAAAGGTCGGTTCCGAAGGAATTTCGGAAGGCGTGCCGGGAGGAACTCCGATCGGCTCCTGGTCCGGCGTCGGAATTGGATCCGGCGAGGGCGGGGGTACGCCTGGAGGTTCTCCCGGCGGAGTCTCCGGCGGGGCAGGCGGCCGGGCCGGCTCCGGATTGGGATTGTCCGGCAGTGGATTCGGGTTGTTCGGATCGGGGTTGTTCATCGATCACTCCCTGACATCTGTGGCCTGATCTCCGCCAGAGCGGGGGTGCCGCAGCGGCGAGCAGGCTCTCTTGTCCTAAACCGAGGGGAAGCAAAAGCGTTCCCGCATCCGATGCCAAGCGCGGTGCCAATCTATCGGGCTATCGGGCGGTTCCCAGGCTGGCATACATCCCGTTGGTGCGGAACTGCGTCGGGTTGATGCCGTAGAGGCGGCGGAAGACCTTCGAAAAATAATTGGCATCCTCGAAGCCGCACATGATGGCGACTTCCTTGACCGGCAGGAAATCGGCCTTCGTCAGCAACTTCGCCGCGAGCTGCAGTCGCTGCTGCAGCACGAATTCGGCGGGCGGAAGTCCCTCGCTCTCGGCGAAGCAGCGCGAGAAATGCGCGCGGCTCAGGCCGCTGATCTCAGCGAGATCGGCAACGCGGAGCGGCCTGTCGAGATTGGCCCTGATGTGATCGATGACCGGCTGCATGGCGCTCTTGTCGTCGGTGACGGCATGCGAGCCGAAGACATCGTCGTAGAGCGCCATGGCTGCTTCATAGGCGACGGCCGAGGCGGCTCCCGGCGAGACCGCGCCCGTGATCAGGCGCACACTGCAATCAGCCAGATGATCGATCGTCGAGGGCTGCAGCCGCAGCACCGGACCGACGGCGGCAAGGATCGACCTGTGGATGCGCAGTGCCTCCTCGCCGTTCATCGATATCCAGAAGAACTCCCAGCGTTCGCCCTTGGCCAGCCAGTAACGGTGGTTGTGCGGCACGAGAACCAGCAAAGTGTCGCCCTTTTGCAGGCGGTAGTTCCGGTTCTCGTAGCGCAATCGGCCGGTGCCGCTGATCGTATGCTGGAGCACGGTAAACGGCGTCAGGCCGCGCTTGCGCCCATCCCAGTCGTAGACCTCGTTCTCGCGCACTTCATAGCCGGTGCTTGTCGGCATGGTGTGTAGGCGCTGGCGCCCGCGCGGCAGCGATACCGTCCTGCCCGCCGGCCCGATGTCGATCAAGTTCCGCAGCACAAAATTACCCCT
This sequence comes from Mesorhizobium sp. M1365, assembly GCF_040317865.1. Lineage (NCBI taxonomy): Bacteria > Pseudomonadati > Pseudomonadota > Alphaproteobacteria > Hyphomicrobiales > Phyllobacteriaceae > Mesorhizobium > Mesorhizobium sp. M1365. Next base: position 24,257 of record NZ_JAMYLG010000016.1, on the reverse strand, counting down.
AAAAGCATAATCCTTCTCTGGTCGCGTGCCGAATAAGGCGCATAATCCCTCGAGAAAAGCAAAAGAAACCGCGGTCAAAGAGCGGATGGGAGGAAGTGCTGGATTCCAGCCTGCATAGCGTCGCAGGCGGGCCAGCCTCTTTTCGCCGCCTTTGCCCTAGCGTTCGATCAGGTCGAGGTGAGGCTGATGAGTTTCAAGATCGCTATCATCGGTGCGGGAAGCGTCGGGTTCACCAAGAAGCTCTTCACCGACATTTTGTGCGTTCCTGAATTCAGGGATGTCGAATTCGCATTGACCGATCTCAGCGAGCGCAACCTCCAGATGATCAAGTCGATCCTCGACAGGGTCGTCGAATTCAACAGGCTGCCGACCAAGGTTACGGCAACGACAGACCGCCGTGCTGCCCTCGAGGGCGCACGCTACATCATCAGCTGCGTTCGCGTCGGCGGTCTCGAAGCCTATGCGGACGACATCCGCATTCCCTTGAAGTATGGCATCGACCAGTGCGTCGGCGACACGATCTGCGCCGGCGGCATCCTCTATGGCCAGCGCAACATTCCGGTAATCCTCGATTTCTGCAAGGATATCCTCGAAGTCGCCGAGCCTGGGGCGAAATTCCTGAACTACGCCAATCCGATGGCCATGAACACCTGGGCGGCGATCGAATATGGCAGGGTCGATACCGTCGGCCTCTGCCACGGCGTCCAGCATGGCGCCGACCAGATCGCCGAAGTGCTCGGCGCCAAGTCGCGCACCGATCTCGACTACGTCTGCTCCGGCATCAATCACCAGACCTGGTTCATCGACCTGCGTCTCAACGGCCGCAAGATCGGTAAGGACGAGCTGGTTGCCGCCTTCGAGGCGCATCCGGTCTATTCGCAGCAGGAAAAGCTGCGCATCGATGTCCTGAAGCGCTTCGGCGTCTATTCGACCGAAAGCAACGGCCATCTTTCCGAATACCTGCCCTGGTATCGCAAGCGGCCGGACGAAATCACCCGCTGGATCGACATGTCAGACTGGATCCACGGCGAGACCGGCGGCTACCTTCGCTATTCGACCGAAACGCGCAACTGGTTCGAAACAGAATTCCCGCAATTTCTGGAGTCCGCCGCGAGGCCGATCGACCCCGCCAAGCGCTCCAACGAGCACGCCAGCCACATTCTCGAGGCGCTGGAGACGAACCGCGTTTATCGCGGCCATTTCAACGTCAAGAACAACGGCATCATCACCAACCTGCCGCAGGATGCGATCATCGAGTCGCCCGGCTTCGTCGACCGCTTCGGCATCAACATGGCCGCCGGCATCGCGCTGCCGGAGGCCTGCGCCGCCACTTGCATTTCCTCGATCAACGTCCAGCGCATGTCGGTTCATGCGGCGATCTCCGGCGATATCGACCTGCTGAAGCTCGCGGTCCTGCACGATCCGCTGGTCGGCGCGGTTTCGACGCCGGAAGAGGTTTGGCAGATGGTGGACGAAATGGTCGTCGCCCAGGCCCGCTGGCTGCCTCAATATGCCGATGCGGTGCCGGCCGCGAGGGAGCGGCTTTCGAAATCCAGGGTCAAGACCCGCGAATGGGCCGGTGCGGCAAGGCGCGACGTCCGTTCGATCGAGGAATTGCGTGCGGAAAAAACGGCTCTCAAGCAGGCCGTCTGAATTTCGCCAGGACGGATCGCGCCGAGCTTTCGGGAGGATTTTTCCGCACCCGTCTGTACATTCGTTCGAGGAGAAATGGAGCGGCGTCAACGCGCTCCTGAACAACAGGGAGGAGAGACGATGAGGAATTTTCGAAACATTGGCATTCTCGCCGGGCTGGCGCTTAGCGTCTCGGCCTCGGCGCTGAACGCGTATGCATCCGAGCCGACCGTGCCGCCGGTGCCTGCGCAATTTCCCGCCGAGGGAAAGATCAAATACGTCGCGCGCGACTCCATCCTGGAGTTCAAGGCACTTCCGGAATACCACGAACCCGATTGGGTCACCGACAAATACGTCAAGGCAGGCAAGCTGCCGCCGGTCAAGGACCGGCTGCCGAAGGAGCCGCTGGTCTTCAAGACCGGCAATATGCCGGACGGCGTCGGTGTCTACGGTGATACGATGCGTCATGTCATCGGCGGCCGGCCGGAGGGCTGGAACTACGGCGCCGGCCAGACGCAAGGCTGGGGCGGTATCGACATCGGCCTTTCCGAATGCCTGACGCGCACCGCGCCGCTGTTCCAGGTCGAGGCCAAGGACACGGAGCCGCTGCCGAACCTCGCCAAGAGCTGGGACTGGTCGAAGGACGGCCACACGCTGACGATGCATCTGGTCGAAGGCGCCAAATGGTCGGACGGCGTTCCGTTCAACGCCGACGATGTGATGTTCTACTGGGACGACGAGGTGATCGACCCCAATGTGTCGCCGCTGAACGGCGCGACGCAGGAGACCTTCGGCGTCGGCACGACGTTGAAGAAAATCGACGACTACACCGTCGAGTGGACGTTCAAGGACGCCTTTCCGAAACAATACCTTTACGCCATGGCTTACGGCACCTTTTGTCCGGGACCGTCGCATATCCTCAAGCCGCAGCATCCGAAATATTCGAAGAACACCTACGAGCAGTTCAAGAACGCGTTCCCGCCGGAATATATGAACATGCCGGTGATGGGTGCCTGGGTGCCGGTGGCATACCGCCCCGACGACATCATCGTCATGCGTCGCAATCCGTACTATTGGAAGGTCGACGAGAAGGGCAACCAGCTGCCGTATCTCAATGAACTGCACTACAAATTGTCGACCTGGGCCGACCGCGACGTTCAGGCGGTATCGGGGGCGGGCGACTTCTCCAATCTGGAGCAGCCAGAGAACTTCGTCGCCTCGCTGAAGCGCGCGGCGCAAAAAGACGCACCGGCACGGCTTGCGTTCGGCGCGCGGCTGATCGGCTATAATCTGCGCATGAATTTCTCAGCCAATGGCTGGGGCAACCCCGACGAGCGCGGACAGGCGATACGCGAGCTGAACCGCAACGAGGACTTCCGCAAAGGCGTCACCATGGCGCTCAACCGCAAGGCGCTCGGCGACTCGCTGGTCAAGGGTCCGTTCACTGCCATCTATCCGGGCGGCTTATCCTCGGGCACGAGCTTCTACGACCGGAAGTCGACGGTCTACTACCCCTTCGATCTCGAAGGCGCTAAGGCGGAACTCGCCAAGGCAGGCCTGAAGGACACGGATGGCGACGGCTTCGTCAATTTTCCTGCAGGTACCGCCGGCGGCAAGAATGTCGAGATCGTGATGCTCGTCAACAACGACTACACCACCGACAAGAGCCTTGCCGAAGGTGTCGTCGCCCAGATGGAAAAGCTAGGGCTGCGGATCGTGCTGAACGGACTCAACGGCACCCAGCGCGATGCCTCGCAATACTCCGGCCGCTTCGACTGGCTGGTACGGCGCAACGATCAGGAGCTGACTTCCGTCGTCCAGAATACCGATCAGCTGGCCCCGGTCGGTCCACGAACCAGCTGGGACCATCGTGCGCCGGAAAACGGCGAGGTCGATATGATGCCTTTCGAGAAGGACCTCGTCGACATCGTCAACAAGTTTGTCTCGTCCGCGGACAATGACGAGCGCGCCAGCCTGATGAGAAAGTTCCAGAAGATCTCGACCGAGCACGTCTACAATGTCGGCCTGACGGAATATCCCGGCGCGCTGATCATCAACAAACGCTTCTCCAACATCCCGCAGGGCACGCCGATCTTCATGTTCAACTGGGCCGAGGATTCGATCGTCCGCGAGCGGGTCTTTGTCGCTGCCGACAAGCAGGCCAAGTACGAGCTGTTCCCCGAAGAGCTTCCCGGCAAGCCCGGAGACAAGGGCCCGATGAACTAGTTTACCCACCCCTGAGTCACAACCCCGGCCGCGCCAGTGGGCGCGGCCGGACAAAGCAAACCTCCGTACGCTCAAAGAGAGCGACCGGCCAGACAAGGAAGCGGACCGACCGATGTTGCGATTCCTGCTCACGCGCATAGCGTCGGCGATCCCGGTCCTCGCCATTCTGAGCCTGGTCACCTTCGCCATCATCCAGGCGCCGCCGGGCGACTATGCCGACTACATCCGCTCGCAGTTGATCAATCAGGGCGGGGCCTCATTCGCCGAGGCCGACGCGCAGGCCAAGGCCTATCGGATAGAACACGGTCTCGATAAGCCGCTGCCCGTCCAGTATTTCAACTGGATCGGCGGCATCATCACCCGCGGCGATTTCGGCTACAGCCTCTATTACAACAAGCCGGTGGCCGATGTGGTGGGCGAGCGGCTGCCGCGCACGCTGCTGCTGGCGCTGGTGTGCCATCTGCTGGCCTCGGTCCTCGGTATCACCTTCGGCATATGGGCGGCGACCAGGCAGTACAGCTGGATCGACAGTACGCTGTCAGCGATTTCCTTCCTCGGCATGACGGTGCCGCGCTTCCTGATGGCGCTGATCATCGTCTATCTGCTGGTCTTCCAGTTCAACGTTTCCGAGATCGGCAGCTTCTTTTCGCCGCAATTTGGCGGGGCGCCGTGGTCCTGGGCGAAGTTCGTCGATCTCGTCCGGCATGTCTGGCCGGTTGTCGCCATCGCCACCTTCGGCGGGCTCGCCTACAACATGCGGGTGATGCGCGGCAATCTGCTCGACACGCTGAACGCGCAATATGTCGAAACCGCTCGCGCCAAGGGCCTTAGCGGCGGTGCGGTCGTGATGCGCCATGCGGTGCCCAATGCGCTGCATCCGCTGGTCATGTATCAGGGCGTGGTGCTGCCCTATATGCTGACCGGCGAGATCGAGACCGCGATCATCTTTGCCCTGCCGACCGTCGGCCCGGCGATCGTTGGCTCGATGGCGGTCGGCGACGTCTATGTCACGGCGACATTCATGATGGTGCTGTCGGCGACGCTGATCGTCGGCAACATCATCGCCGACATGCTGCTCGTCATGCTCGATCCGCGTGTGCGCCAATATGCAGGGTCCTGAGATGCTTGCTTTCGAGCCCTCGCTGCCGCCACTTGCCGAGGAACCGGCCAAGATCAAGCCGCGCGGCAATGAGAGTTACATCGCACTCGTCTGGCGCCGCCTGAAACGGTCCTGGACCGGCATGGCCGGGCTCATCCTGGTCGCGTTTCTGGTGCTGCTGGCGGTGTTTGCCGACTTCTTCGCACCGATGGATCCCAAGGTGACCGATGTCGGCTTCGCCCCGCCGCAGATGATGAGCTTCCATGACAAGGACGGCAACTTCGTCTTCCAGCCACGCGTCTATGCCCTGGCGGATTCGGAAGACCTCGACCCGGTCACCTTCCAACCCGTCGTCGGGCCGGACTACGACCATCCGCGGCTGCTCGGCTTCTTCGTCAAGGGAGCGGAGTACAGACTGCTCGGCCTGCTTCCCGCGAACCGGCACTTCTTCGGCTCGACCGACGGCCAGCCGGTGCACTTCCTTGGCACCGACAAATTCGGTCGCGATGTGCTGGCTCGTGCGATCTATGGTTCGCGCATCTCGTTGATGATCGCATTGACCGTGGTCTTCATCGTCACCGTGATCGGCACGACGGTCGGCATGGTGTCGGGCTATTTCGGCGGCACATTCGACGTCTGGGTCCAGCGCTTCGTCGAACTGGTGCTCGCGTTTCCGCAATTGCCGCTTTATCTGGCGCTGACCTCGCTGGTTCCGGTGACGGCGCCGACGAATGTCTTCCTGGCCTTCGTGATCGTTGTCATGTCGGCACTCGGCTGGGCGCAGATGTCGCGCGAAGTGCGCGGCAAGACCCTGGCACTGGCGCGGATTGATTACGTTCGTGCGGCGATGGCGGTCGGCGCCACAGATGGCCGCATCATCATGCAACACATTTTTCCAAACGTGATGAGCCACGTGATCGTTGCGGTCACGTTGGCAATCCCCAGCGTGGTTCTGCTCGAATCCTTCCTCGGTTTTCTCGGCTTCGCGGTGAAGCCGCCGCTGATCTCCTGGGGCCTGATGCTGCAAGACACCGCGACGTATTCGGTCATCGGCACCTATCCCTGGATCCTCTCACCGGTCGGCTTCGTGCTTGTCACCGTCTTCGCGTTCAACGCGCTTGGCGATGGACTGCGCGATGCGGTCGATCCTTATTGAGCATGAGATGATGCAACACGCGCTCGTCAAATCCTTCGCACCGCCTGTCCGGCTCGACCATGACGGCCGTTCGGAAAACCCGGTCATTGATGCCCGCAACATCGCCGTCGATTTCAAGGTCGAACACGGCATGATCGAAGCCGTCAAGGACATCTCCTTCCAGCTCTATCGCGGCGAGACGATCGCCATTGTCGGCGAGTCGGGATCGGGCAAGTCGGTGACGGCGCGCACCGTCATGGGACTGTTGTCGAAGCGCGCAGTCGTGTCGCCGAAATCGACTGTCGAATACAACGGGGCGAACATCCTGAAATTTTCCGAGCGTGCGCGGCGCAAACTGCGCGGCGACCGCATTTCGATGATCTTTCAGGAGCCGATGAGTTCGCTTAACCCGATCTACACGATCGGCAGCCAGATCGTCGAGGCGATACGGGTGCATCGCAAGATGAGCCGCAGGCAGGCCGAAGCAAGAGCGCTCGAGCTGCTGCAGCAGGTACAGATTCCTGAGCCCCAGGCGCGGCTGAAACAATACCCGCACCAGCTTTCCGGCGGCCAACGCCAGCGTGTGATGATCGCCATGGCGCTGGCCAACGATCCCGATGTGCTGATCGCCGATGAGCCGACGACGGCGCTCGACGTCACGGTTCAGGCGCAGATCCTCAATCTCATCCGAAACCTGCAGAAGAAACTGCGCATGGCGGTGATCCTGATCACGCACGACCTGACCGTGGTGCGGCAGTTCTCCGACTATGTCTACGTCATGCAGCATGGGGAGATGCGCGAGCACAATGTGACGGAGAAGCTGTTCGCCAATCCGCAGCATCCCTACACCTGTCACCTGCTTGCCTCCGAGCCGCGCGGCCAGGCCAATCCGTTGCCGGAAAGCGCCGACGTTATTCTTGAAGCTAGGAATGTGCGCGTCTCCTTCATGCTGCGGCATGGCACGTTCATGAGGCCGGACCTGCGCGAACTCGTTGCCGTCGACAGCCTCAGCCTGACCCTTCGGCGGCACGAGACGCTGGGTCTCGTTGGCGAATCCGGATCGGGCAAGACCACCTTCGGCGAGGCGTTGCTCAGGCTCAACACCACGGACAGCGGTGAGATCTATTTCGATGGCCAGCCGATCCATGGCTGTTCGCGGGCGCAGATGCGGCCGTTGCGGTCGCGCATGCAGGTCGTTTTCCAGGATCCGTTCTCGTCGCTCAACCCGCGCATGACGATCGGCCAGATCATCGAGGAAGGGCTGGTCGTCAACCGCATGGGCGCCACCAGGAACGATCGGATCGAGCGGGTGCGCGAGGCGCTGATCAGCGCCGGCATGCCCGGCGATATCCTGTCGCGCTTCCCGCACGAGTTTTCCGGCGGCCAGCGCCAGCGTATTGCGATTGCCCGCGCCGTCGCGCTCGAACCGGAATTCATCGTACTCGACGAGCCGACATCGGCGCTGGATCTCTCGGTCCAGGCGCAGATCATCGAATTGCTGCGCAAGCTGCAGCGCGAACGGGGCCTGAGCTACATCTTCATCTCGCACGACCTCAAGGTCGTGCGGGCGCTGTGCCACCGCGTCATCGTCATGCAGCACGGCAAGATCGTCGAAGAGGGGCCGGTCGACGAAGTCCTGTCCCATCCCAAGACCGCTTACACCGAACGGCTGGTCAAAGCCGCTTTCGAGGTAGCCTAATTGCTTATGCCGGAGGTTGTTGTGGCAAGAAATCCCAAGGTCGCTTTCATCGGAGCTGGCTCGACGGTGTTCATGAGGAACATCGTCGGCGACATATTGCAGCGTCCGGCTTTATCCGGCTCGACGATCGCGCTGATGGACATCAATCCGCAACGGCTCGAGGAAAGCGCAATCGTCGTCGGTAAGCTGATCTCGACGCTTGGCGTAAAGGCCAAAGCCGAAACCTATTCGGACCAGCGCAAGGCGCTGGCGGGCGCCGATTTCGTCGTCGTCGCCTTCCAGATCGGCGGCTACGAGCCCTGCACGGTAACTGATTTCGAAGTTCCGAAGAAATACGGGCTGCGCCAGACCATCGCCGATACGCTCGGTGTCGGCGGCATCATGCGAGGCTTGAGAACCGTGCCGCATCTCTGGAAGATCTGCGAGGACATGCTCGCGGTCTGCCCGCAGGCGATCATGCTGCAATATGTCAACCCGATGGCGATCAACACCTGGGCGATCGCGGAGAAATACCCTGACATCAAGCAGGTCGGCCTCTGCCATTCGGTGCAAGGCACGGCGATGGAACTGGCGCATGATCTCGACATTCCCTACGAGGAGATTCGCTACCGCTCGGCCGGCATCAATCACATGGCCTTCTACCTGAAGTTCGAGCATCGCCAGCCGGACGGCTCCTACCGCAATCTCTATCCGGATCTGCTGCGCGCCTACAGCGAAGGGCGGGCGCCGAAGCCTGGATGGAATCCGCGCTGCCCGAACAAGGTGCGCTACGAGATGCTGAAGCGCCTCGGTTACTTCGTCACCGAGAGCTCCGAACATTTCGCGGAATACACGCCCTATTTCATCAAGGACGGGCGCGAGGATCTGATCGAGAAATTCGGTATCCCGCTCGACGAATACCCGAAGCGCTGCATCGAGCAGATCGAACGCTGGAAGGGGCAAGCGGAAGCCTATCGCTCGGCTGACAAGATCGAAGTGGAGCAGTCGAAGGAATATGCGTCCTCGATCATGAACTCGGTCTGGACCGGCGAGCCGTCGGTGATCTACGGCAACGTCCGCAACAATGGCTGCATCACGTCATTGCCGTATAATTGCGCGGCCGAAGTGCCATGCCTCGTCGACGCCTACGGCATTCAACCCACGTTCATTGGCGACCTGCCGGTGCAGCTCACCGCGCTGATCCGCACCAATATCAACGTCCAGGAGCTGACGGTCCAGGCGCTGATGACCGAGAACCGCGAGCACGTCTATCACGCGGCGATGATGGACCCGCACACGGCGGCCGAGCTCGACCTCGACCAGATATGGTCGCTGGTCGATGACTTGCTGGTTGCGCATGGCGATTGGCTGCCGGCATGGGCGCGTGGAGCGCGCAGCGTTCGAGCGGCCTGAGGCGCAGGGCTGTCTATTTCACTCGCCTATGCCGACCATAGGGCCGGCTTTGAAAGCGGAGCGGCGTTGCCGGCAGATGTTTCGAAATCAAAGAGCTTCTGCGTTACGAGAGCAGCCGCTCCCCTTGCCCAGGAATTGTCCTCCCAGTCCAGCAGCATTGGTGGTGCCGCGCGAAAGGTATTTTTCCCAAGCGTCAGCCGCATTGGGCCAAACAGCGCATCGCCAAACGACACGGCTTCACCGCCGACGACAATGACCTCCGGGTCGGTGATGTTGACAAGATTGGCGAGATGCCGGCCGATGCCATGTCCGGCTTCTTCGAGAATGGCGACGGCTCGCGGTTCGCGGTCTGCCAAGGCTGCCATAAGGCTGACTTTGCTATCCGTTTCGTTGTGCCCGGTGGCTTCGCGCCAAGTGCGCAGGATCGCCGGCTCGGCGTAATAGGCCATCAAGCAGCCGCGTTTTCCGCACTCGCAAAGGCGGCCGTTCTCCTCATAAGAGCTGTGGCCGAACTTGCCGGCGGCACCGTTCGCGCCGCGATAGAGTTTGCCATCGAAGACGAGCGCGCAGCCGATTCCGACACCGATCGCCAGCACAGCCATATGGCGGTGCTGGCGTCCGAGGCCGAAGAGTTGCTGGGCAATGGCATAGGCATTGGTGTCGTCCTCAAGCCACACGGGGACGTCCACCAGTTCGGCCAGCATCGGGCCAAGGGGAACGTTGTCCCAGTTGTAGCGATTGCTGCGGATACACACAGCCTTCTGGTTGTCTATGACGCCAGGCATTGAAACGCCGATCCCGGCAAGCTTGGCAGCGGGCCGATCGACAATGGAAATCAGCTCCGGTACCGCCTTGGCCAAGGTCGCTATGATATGGTCGGGATCGCTGTCCGAGAGCTTGACGCGCAGAGAGCCCAGCGGATTGGTCGCAAGATCGGTGACCACGCATTCGACCGATCCGACCATCAGCTTGAAACCTATGGCAAGGCCGTTGGCATAGTTGATATCCACCGGGATAGGGCGGCGCCCAGCCGAGCCCACGACTGTCTTGCCTTCGATCAGCAGGCCATCCTCGATGAGGTCGGCCACGACGAAGGTGACCGCTGCCGGACTAAGGCCGGTAACTGACGCTATGTCGGCCCGGCTGCGCGCTCCTTCCTGCCGCAAGAGATTGAGGATCAGTCTGCGGTTCATCGCCCGAGTCGTGCTCGGGTCACCCTTGAGCTTCACGGATCTGCTTTCTTAATTTTGTAAATTAATTATTGCCTCTCGAGAAAACATATGCGTAAGTTTGCCCGACTGTTCAACACCCGAACCGGGGGTCAGCGAAATTAATCCGGTTAGCAATGTCACCGCGCTCTGAAGGAGCGGGCAAGTATATTGCCTTGCCCGGGAGGTGAGCCGAGCCGGTGAGAAGAACAACCGCGCCGGCCGGTGTGCCAGTAGAGAATTGACAACACGGGAGGAGTAACAATGACGTTCAAGTGGATTGAAAAGCCGTCGACGCGGCGCAATTTCCTGAAGGGAGCTGGGGGCATTTCCGCTGGAGCCCTCGCGGGCTTCCCGATGCCGGCACTCAGCCAGTCGAGCGAAGTCACCATCATTTCAGACGAAAACAATGCCGATGCCCTGCGGATCTTGCGGCGCATCGCGGCCGACTTCGAGAAGCAGTCCGGCACCAAGGTTGTGATCAACAATATGGATCACGAGGCTCACAAGACCGCGATCCGCAACTACCTTGTCGCCGGCGCGCCGGATGTCTGCTTCTGGTTCTCCGGAAACCGCATGCGCGCCTTCGTCACCCGCGGCCTGTTCGACGACATTTCGGATCTGTTCGAGAAGGAAAAGTACAAGGACGTGCTGGGTGCCACGACCGGTGCCGTCACTGTCGACGGCAAGCAGTATGGCCTGCCGACTGGCGGCACGATGTGGGGCATGTTCTATCGCAAGGACGTCTTTGCCGAGCACGGACTGACGGTGCCGGCGACCTGGGACGAATTCCTTGCTTACGGCCAGAAGTCCAAGGCTGCCGGCCTTATTCCCGTCAGCATCGGCACCAAGGAACTCTGGCCGGCGGCCGGATGGTTCGACCAGATGAACCTGCGGATCAACGGTCTCGACAAGCACTTTGCCTTGATGAAAGGCAAGATGGCTTACACCGACCCGGCGCTGACGCCTGTTTTCGACCACTGGGAAGAGCTGATCAAGCAGGGTTTCTTCACACCGGATCAGACGTCGTTCGGCTGGCAGGAGGCCGGCGCCTTCCTCGCCCAGAAGAAGGCCGGCATGATGAACCTCGGCGCCTTCGTGAAAGCTACTTTCCCTGAGCAGGATCTCGAGCAGCTGACATTCGCGCCTTTCCCGAAGATTGACGGCGCCCTCGAACGCTACGAAGAATTCTCGGTCAATTCGGTCCACATCCCGGCCAACGCCAAGAACAAGGCGGGTGCCCGCGAGTTCCTCGCCTTCTTCTACCGGCCGGAAAATTTCGGCCCTTATCTGGAACCCGGCGGCAACGTTCCGCCGCGCAACGACCTTCCGGCCAGCAAGGACCCGCTGGTCAACGCGGCTGTGGAAAGCCTGAAGACGGTGGCCGGCACGTCGCAATATTACGACCGTGACACCGATCCCGACATGGCCCAGGCGGGTTTGGTCGGCTTCCAGGAATTCATGGCCAAGCCGGAGCGCCGGGACGCCATTCTTCAGCGTCTCGAGGGAACCCGTCGCCGGATCTTCAAGATCTAGCGCCTCCCAGCGGAGGGGAGCGGGGTTCGTGCTCTGCTCCCCGATGCTTTCCGTGAATGAGGTCCCCCAAAATGACGAAGCTTTGGCGCCGCCATCGCTGGTGGCTGACACCGACACTTCTGATCCTGCCAGCCGCTGTGCTGTTTTCCGTCGTCATTCTGGCCTCTGCGGTCGAGAGCCTATGGATCAGCCTGCACGAATGGGACGGCTTCAGCCCGATGGTCTGGATCGGCCTCGGCAACTACCGCGAACTGTTCGCCGACCCGCAGTTCTATGTTTCGCTGAAGAACAATCTGATCTGGTTGGTGATGTTCATGCTGGCGCCGCCGCTCGGCCTCGCCATCGCGCTGCTCGTCAACCAGAAAATCCGCGGCATGCGCCTGCTCAAATCGCTGTTCTTCATTCCGCTGGTGCTGGCTTCGGTTGCCGTCGGCGTTGTCTTCACCTGGGTCTATACGCCGGAATTCGGACTTCTCGCCCTGATCTTCCGCACCTTCGGCGCGACCGCCCCGGCAGTGCTGTCGGATGAAAACTTCGTCACCTTCGCCGTCGTGATCGCAGCGTTGTGGCCGCAGATCGCCTTCTGCATGGTGCTCTATCTCGCCGGCCTCAACAATCTCAGCGAGGACCTGATCGGCGCCGGGCGGGTCGACGGCGCCAGGGGCTGGAACATGCTGCGCCACATCGTGTTGCCGCAGCTGACGCAGGTCACCTTTATCGCCATCGCCGTCACCGTCGTCGGCGCACTGCGTTCCTTCGACATGGTCTCGGTGATGACCAGCGGCGGCCCCTTCGGTTCGTCCGAGGTGCTTGCCTATCAGATGTTCGAGCAGTCCATATTTTCCTACCGCTTCGGCTATGGCGCGGCCATTGCCTCGGTGCTGTTCGTGATCATGGCGGTCTTCATCGCCTGGTACCTGACGCGGATGATCCGCGCCGATGAAAGAGGCGGCTGATGTTTCCCCGCCCGATCCCCGAGACTGCTATTTCGCAGCGTGGCCTCTATGTCGTGCTGGTGGTCGGCATCCTGATTGTCTGGCTGGCGCCGCTCTTTGCCATCATCCTTACCTCGTTCCGCTCTATGCAGGATGTAATGGGCGGCAATCTGTGGGGCTGGCCGACCCAATTCGGCCTGGTCGACAACTACACGGCGGTCTTCACCCAGACGCCGATGGCCCGCTACTTCCTCAACAGCCTGACGATCACCATCCCCTCGGTGATGGGCGTTCTCATCTTGAGCACGCTCGCTGGGTTCGTGCTCGCCCGTTACCGGTTTCGCGGCAATATGCTCGTCTTCGCCCTGTTCGTCGGCGGAAACTTCCTGCCGCACCAGATCATGATGATCCCGGTGCGCGATCTCATGGTGCGGCTCAATCTCTACGACACGATGGCGGCCCTGATCATCTTCCACATCGCCTTCCAGACCGGGTTTGCGACACTGTTCATGCGCAACTTCATCGCCGCCTTGCCGGGAGAACTGTTTCAGGCCGCCAGGGCCGAGGGCGCGACGCCGTTTCAGACATTGGTACATGTCGTGGTCCCATTGGTGCGGCCGGCTCTCGCGGCGCTGGCCATCCTGCTCTTCACCTTTATCTGGAACGATTATTTCTGGGCGGTCGTGCTCACCATCAGCGATACCGTCAAACCGGTAACCGCCGGCCTAGCCAACCTGCGCGGCGAATGGGTCTCGGCCTGGAACCTGATCTCGGCTGGCACCATCGTCGTGGCTTTGCCGCCGGTTGCCATGTTCTTCCTAATGCAGAAGCACTTCATCACCGGCCTCACCATGGGAGCGGTCAAGGGATGAGCGATCATGGCTTCAAGGCGTCGCCCACCCGATCCGAAACTGATTTCGCAAGCAGGGCTCCATGACCAGTCTTGAACTCCGGCAGATACAAAAGAATTATGGCAGCTACCACGCGCTGCGCGGCATCGATCTCAGCGTCGAACAGGGCGAGTTCATTGTCACCGTCGGGCCGTCCGGCTGTGGCAAGTCAACGCTGTTGAAGATCATCGCCGGGCTTGAAACCGTCTCGACCGGTAAGATTCTCATCAACGGCCGTGATGTCACCACCACCGAGCCGGGTGAGCGCGGCATTGCCATGGTCTTCCAGTCCTATGCGCTTTACCCGCATATGACCGTCGCCGAGAACATGGGTTTCGGCCTGCGCATGGCGCATCGCCCCAAGGCCGAGATCGATGCCGCCGTGCTGCGAGCCGCCAAGATCCTTCGCATTACCGACCAGCTCGACAAGCGGCCGAAACAGCTTTCCGGCGGCCAGCGTCAGCGTGTGGCGATCGGCCGTGCGATAACCCGCTCGCCCGACGTGTTCCTGTTCGACGAACCATTGTCCAACCTCGACGCAGCGCTGCGCACGCAGATGCGCGTCGAGCTTTCCGATCTGCACGCCAGGCTCGGCGCCACCATGGTCTATGTCACGCACGACCAGACCGAGGCGATGACAATGGCGAGCCGTATCGTCGTGCTCAATCGCGGCTCGGTCGAGCAGGTGGGCGCTCCGCTCGAACTCTACCGCAATCCGGCCAATCTCTTCGTCGCGGGCTTCCTCGGCGCACCCCGGATGAATTTTTTCGAAGTGACGGTCGCCGCTGTCTCCGGCGGCGTCGCCACGCTGTCGACCGCCGGTCTTTCTCCTTTGACTGTCGAACTGACGGAAGCGGCATCCGTACAGGTCGGCGATAGGGTGACGATGGGGATCCGGCCGGAGAGCATCAGCTTGGCCGCGGAAGAGACGGTGAGTTTTGCCGCACGGGTACGGCTGGTCGAGCATCTCGGCCGCGAGACCATCCTCTATGCCGACGCCGGCCCGCTGCAATGCGTCAGTTCCGAAAGCGGCAGCGGCAACGTCACCGTCCAGATCGGCCATGCGAGTGCCGTCGCTGCCGATGCGACCGTCGGCTTCAAGGTCGAGCCGCGTGACGTCTATCTCTTTTCCTCTGTCGATGAGCGGACAATCAGTGCCCGCAAATCCACCATCACCGACTGACCTGCAGGAGTATCCTTCGTGAACAAGACTTCAAACGGCCGCGCCCTGTCGGTCTGGCGCACGATCCAGACCGACCGCTTTCTGGTCGGCGCGCCGCATTACCCCGAGCATGTGGACGAGAGTTACTGGGACAATGACGCCAGGCGCATGGCCGAGGCCGGCTTCAACGTCGCCCGCCTCGGCGAATTCGCCTGGCACATTTTCGAACCGCGTGAAGGCACCTTCGATTTCGACCTGTTCGACCGGGCAATCGAGGGCCTCGCGCGTCACGGCGTCAACACGATCCTGTGCACGCCGACCGCCACCCCGCCGCGCTGGCTGACGGCAAAACATCCGGAAATCCTGCGGCTTGATGGAAATGGCCGGTCGATGGGCCACGGCTCGCGCCAGTATGCCGACACCAGCAGCCCGGTGTTTCGCGACTACAGCCGCAAGATTACCAGGGCGATGGCGGACCACTACCGCGACAACGCAAATGTCATCGGCTGGCAGACCGACAATGAACTCAACACCAGCATGCCGGAATCCTATTCGCCGTCGGCATTGAAGGAATTCCAGGCTTACCTCCAGGAAACCTACAAGACGATAGACAGGCTGAACTTCGCCTGGGGTGGCGATTTCTGGGCGACGGCTTACGGCGATTTCAGCGAAATTGTCTTCCCGCTGGATTTTTCCCCGTCCTTTCCCGGTCCCGGTCACCTCCAGGACTACCACCGTTTTCTCGCCTTTTCGACAGCACGGTTCCAGCACGACCAGGTCGAGATCCTGAGAAAAGCGAATGCCAGTTGGTTCATTTTCCACAATCTCGGCGGATTGCGTGACATCGACTTTCGCGGCCAATTCTCCACCGATCTCGACTTCGTCGGCTACGACATCTATCCGTTCCTCTATGACGAGTTCTTTCGCCTCGGCAACCACGCCAAGATCCAGGCGCTGCATCTCGACATCTGCAGGGGATTTTCCGGCAACTACATAGTGCCGGAACAACAGTCGGGCTTTGGCGCCCAGCCGGGCTTCTGCACGCTGACGCCGGAGCCGGGCGAAATGCGACGCATGGCGATGTCGTCGGTTGCGCGTGGCGCCGATGGTATCATGTTCTTCCGCTGGCGCCCCGCGCATTTCGGTGCGGAGATATACTGGATGGGCATCATCGACCACGATGATGTCGCTCGCCGCCGCTATGACGAAGCCAGGCAGTTCGCCACCGAGGTGACGGCGCTTAAAGACAAGATCCTGGGCACCCATGTGCGGATGGATGTCGGCATCGCCGGCTCGGACTTCGACAATCAGGAAGCCCACAAGACCTTCCCCATCGGCCTGCCAAGTCCGCAGGATGATGCAACCTTGCTGCATCAGTATTGCTATGACCGCGGCATCGCCTGCGGCTTCATCCACCCGGAAGACGATCTATCGAAGCTCAAGGTCTTCTACGTGCCGCATTGGGTGATCTGGAAGGACAGCTGGACCGAGCGGCTGCAAGTCTTTGCCGAAAATGGCGGTACCGTCATCATCGGCGCGCGCACGGGAACCCGCGACGAAAACAACCACGTCATCCGCGAGACAGCGCCGGGCCGGTCGCTGTCGAAGCTGACCGGCGTTCGCGTCGAGGATTTCGGGCGGCTGGCGGCACCTGGGGCCAATGGCCTGTTCAATACCATGTCGCGCTCCGGCGGGCTCGTCATTCCTCCCGACAGACCGGCCGAATCCAGCCGCCGTATCCGTCGTTTCACCGTCGGAAACCACGAGTTCGATGCCGGTTATTTCTATGAGAACCTCGCAGTCGAACCGGAAGTCGAAATTGTAGGGGTTTGGTCGAACCGCTACGCGGCGGGAACGCCTGCAATTACCTCCCGCGCCGTCGGCAAGGGCCGTGTGCTCTATGTCGGCACTTATCTAACGCCGGAGCTGACAGCTCAACTCGCTACGCGCACTTTCGTGGATGCGAATGTGGAGCCTCTGGTTCCGGATCTGCCGGACGGCGTCGAGGTCACGATGCGCGAGAATGACGAACGCCGGCTGTTGTTCGTGCAAAACGTCAAAGACACGCCCGTTACGGTAACCGGCGTTCCCTTCGGCAGCAACCTGCTCGATAGCGAAGGACCTGTCTCCGGAGTGTTGACGCTGGACGGCTATGGCTGCGCTGTCCTCGAATTGATCTGAGCATTGTCGCGGACGTCAGCGATACGAAACCTGAGTACTCTTTGATCCTGGAATTCGACCGCCATCGGCAGCACGCCGGCATCGATCCATATCGAACCGGCGCTTTGACGTGCGCAAGGAACGGCCGGCGAACTGCTGTTGCTCCCATTCAACGACGGCAGTTACACTACCGGCGCGACCATCGGAGCCGATGGCGGCATCTCGTTTCATCCTTGTGAGCGCCATGAATTTCGACATTTCCGTCCGAACCGAGGCCTTCCGCAGCCGGATCGCCGATTTCGTCGAGCGCGAAATCCTGCCGCTCGAGGCTGACAAGGCTTGCTATGACGGCCATGGCAATATTGCGCTGCCGCTGCTTGAAACGCTGCGCGGCAAGGCGAAAGCAGCCGGCCTGTGGTGCCTGCAGCTCAAACCCGAGACCGGCGGGGCCGGCCTTTCCAAGGTGGATATGGCCGTCTGCTATGAAGAGATGAACCGCTCGATCTTCGGTCCGGTCGTGTTCAATTCCGCGGCCCCCGACGATGGCAATATGATGATGCTGGAAGGGTTGGGAACGCCTGAGCAGAAGCAAAGATGGCTGAAACCGATCGTCGAGGGCAAGGTGCGCTCGGCCTTCGCAATGACGGAACCGCACCCGGGCGGCGGCTCCGACCCGTCGATGATCATGACCAGAGCCGAACGGCGTGGCGACAGATATGTCGTCACAGGCCGCAAATGGTTCATCACCGGCGCGCAAGAGGCGAGCCACTTCATTCTCATTGCGCGCACTTCGGACGATCCGCGTCACGGCCTTTCGGCCTTGCTGTTCCACAAGGACCAGCCGGGCTGGCGGATCGTGCGGCGCATCGAAATCATGGGACCGGAAGAACATGGCGGCCATTGCGAGCTGGAGTTCGACGGCCTGGAAGTCCCGGTCGAGGACGTGCTTGCCGGCGAAGGCAGCGGCCTCCGGGTTACCCAGGTCCGGCTCGGTCCGGCGCGGCTCACCCATTGCATGCGCTGGCTCGGTCTTGCCAAGCGCTGCATCGAGATCGCGCGCGCCTATGCCGCCGAGCGTAGCGGTTTCGGGCAGCTTTTGGCCGACCGTGAGAGTATCCAGCTGATGCTCGGCGACCTTGCTATGCGCATCGAGATCGGGCGGCTGCTGGTGATGAAGGCGGCCTGGGAGCTCGATCGCGGTGGCTTTGCCCGCAAGGAGGTCTCCATGGCCAAGATCCAGGTCGCCAACGTGCTGCATGACGCCGCCGACGTGGCGATCCAGATCAACGGCGCCCGCGGCTATTCGAAAGACACTGTACTCGAATGGATTTACCGCTACGCCCGCCAGGCTCGCCTGGTCGACGGCGCCGACGAGGTCCACAAGATGGTGCTCAACCGCTTTCTCAACGAGGAAGGTGCGGGCTTCTGGCGCTGGCATGTCGAAGCCGGCAGACAAGACGAAACAGGTCGCGGCGGGAACCGCTGAGCCGGCAATGAGGATGGATTTCGATCCAGTACGCCTGGAGGATTTTCTGAGAGCGCATTTTGGCGATGGCCAAATGTCGCTTGAGCGGATCGTCGGCGGCCAATCCAACCCGACCTATTTCGTCGACTATGGCGGCCGCCGCATGGTTCTGCGCAAGAAACCTCCGGGACCGATCCTGCGCGGCGCTCATGCGGTCGATCGCGAGTACCGGGTGATCGAGGCGCTAGCATCGACAAAGGTGCCGGTGCCGCGGCCGGTGCTCTATCACGACGGCGACGAGCCGCTCGGCACGCCGTTCTATCTGATGCAGCGGCTCGACGGCCGGGTGTTCCACGATGGCGCGTTGCCGGGACTGACGCCAGACGAGCGGCGCGGCATCTATTTCGGCATGGCCGAGGCGCTGGCAAAGCTGCACGCCGTCCGGCCGGAAGAGGTTGGGCTCGGCGACTATGGCCGTCCCGGGAACTATTTTGAGCGACAGATCGCGCGCTGGACCAGACAGTTGCGGGAATCGCCGAGCGAGCGCATTGCCGCGCTCGAAGCCGTCGCCGAATGGCTGCCGCGACATCTTCCGCCAGATGATGGCCACGTTTCGATCGCGCATGGCGATTTCCGTCTCGGCAATCTCATCTTCCATCCCGAGCGGCCCGAGGTGATCGGCATACTCGACTGGGAGTTATCGACCCTCGGCCATCCGCTTGCCGATCTCGGCTTCTGCTCGATGCCCTGGCATTCCTCATCGGACGAATATGGCGGCATCCTCGGCCTTGATCAGGCAGCCCTCGGTATTCCGACACAGCGCGAATTCCTCGATCATTACTTCGCCTACGCCGTGCCGACGGCGCCGCTGCAGCGGTTCCATCTGGTGTTTGCCATGTTCCGCTTTGCCGTGATCTTCGTCGGCATCGCCGACCGCGTGCTGGCCGGCAGCGCGGTTGCGGCCGATGCGGCGGATGTGGCACCGCTGGCCGGCTGTTTTGCTGTACGCGCCGTGGAAGTCATCGACGGCGCGCGGCCCTGGTGACGCGAGGCTGGCAGTCGGCTGAGCGAGTTGCAGCGATACGCGTTCAGTTCATGCGAACTTCCGGTTCGGCAAGCAGTGGGATCTCCAGGCCACGCCGCAAGCCGGTCGCCACGACCGACACCCTGAATTTTCCGGCGAGTGCCTTGTCGAAGATGGCGCCGACGATGATGTCGGCATCGTTGTCGACCTCCTCGCGGATGCGGGTAGCGGCTTCGTCGACCTCGAACAGCGTCATGTCCATGCCGCCCGATATCGAGACAAGGACGCCCTTGGCGCCCATCATCGAGGCTTCGTCGAGCAGCGGGTTGGCGATTGCCGCTTCCGCTGCCTTCTTGGCGCGGCCTTCTCCGGCGGCTTCGCCGGTTCCCATCATGGCGCGGCCCATGTCGCGCATCACCGACTTCACATCGGCGAAGTCGAGATTGATCAGGCCTTCTTTGACGATCAGATCGGTGATGCAGCCGACACCCGCATAGAGGACCCGGTCGGCCATGGCAAAGGCGTCGGCGAACGTGGTTCTGGCGTCGGCGATCCTGAACAGATTCTGGTTGGGAATGACGATGACGGTATCGGCGCTTTCGCGCAGGCGCTCGATGCCCTCATCGGCAGCGTACATGCGGCGCCTGCCTTCGAAGACGAATGGCTTGGTGACGACGGCAACGGTCAGTATTCCGGCTGCCCGCGCTGCCTGTGCTATAACAGGCGCGGCACCAGTGCCGGTTCCGCCTCCCATGCCGGCGGTCACGAAGCACATGTGCGTTCCAGCAAGGTGATCCATGATCTCGTCGATGGATTCCACGGCCGCGGCACGGCCGACCTCGGGCAGGGACCCGGCGCCGAGACCTTCGGTGATATGAGCGCCCAACTGGATCAGCCTCGTTGCCTTCGACATGGCAAGGGCCTGGGCATCGGTGTTGGCGACGATGAATTCCGCGCCCTGCAGGCCTTCGGCGATCATGTTGTTGACGGCGTTGCCGCCGCCGCCGCCGACCCCGACGACGGTGATCTTGGGCCTCATCTCCGAGATTACCGGCCTCGTCGCGGTGTTCATTGCCGTTCTCCCTGGATACGCCGAGTGGTCGCTGGAAGCTTGTCCCGGGCGCACTGCGAAAACTCTGAACCGGGCAGTGCGAATCAGGACAGCCCCAGAATGCAGGGAATCAGAGCGCGGAGCGGGCTGCAAGTGCGCGATGTGCCTCATAGGCGACTTGCGTCTGAAAGTTCACGCAATGCGCCTTGATACAGTGCAGATCGCGGCGCGGGGCGCCGCACGCTACAACTTCGGCGCGAGGCACTGCGCGACGTGGTCGGCAATCGTCAGGCAGGAGGTCAGGCCGGGGCTTTCGATGCCGAACAGGTTGACCAGGCTATCCACGCCGTGCACCGCCACGTCCTGGACGACGAAGTCGGCATTGGCCTCACCGGGACCGGACAGTTTTGGCCGGATGCCGCTGTAAGCGGGTTGCAGGCTGCCATCGGCCAGGTCCGGCCAGTATTTGCGGATCTCGCTGTAGAAGCGCTCGCCACGAGCCGGGTCGACGCGGTAGTCGAGTTGATCGGTCCATTCGACGTCCGGCCCGAAGCGGGCGACGCCATCAAGGTCGAGTGTCAGATGAACACCGAGCCCGCCGGGTTCGGGCACCGGATAGACCAATCGCGAGAACGGCGCCCGTCCGGCCACCGAAAAATAATTGCCCTTGGCATAATGGAGCTTTGGCACGAATTGCTGATTGAGCCCTTCAAGCGAACCGGCAAGTGCTGCGGCGCCAAGCCCGGCGGCATTGACGAAACGCGGAGTGGCGATCTCGAAGCGCTCGCCGCCGGCAGCGTCCACCGTCTCGAGCACGACGCGGCCTGCTTCGATGCGGCCGGAGGCGATGCGCGTGTTGAGACTAAGTGCCGCCCCGTGCTCCTCGGCGTCGCCCAACAGGGCGAGCATCAGGGCATGGCTGTCGATGATGCCGGTGGCGGGCGACAGCAGCGCCGCCGTGCACTTAAGGCTGGGCTCCAGCGTATGCGCCTCGGCTTCGCTCAAGCGCAACAGGTCGCCGGCGCCGCAAGCGCGTGCATTGGCCCGGATTGAGGCGAGCACCGGCTCCTGTTCGGCACTTGTGGCAACGATGAGCTTGCCGCAGCGCGCGTGTGGGACCGCCCGCTCCTCGCAATAGCGATAGAGTCTTTCCCGGCCGGCCACGCAGAACTGGGCTTTCAGCGATCCAACCGGATAGTGGAGGCCGGCATGGATGACCTCGGAATTGCGCGAGCTTGTCCCGGTGCCGATAGCGTTCTCGGCTTCCAGGACCAGCGTATCGATGCCGCGCTGCGCCATCTCTCGCGTGATCGCCAGGCCAACAACGCCGGCGCCAGCGACAATGCAGTCGACATGGTCCACGGTTAGGTCAAGCCGAAGTTCTGCATGCGTCCATCCATCCGCTGGCCCTGCCGAAAGCGCTTGACACTATACCGTTCGAGAAAGATGCATCAAACGGCATAACGCACGGGGACCTGCCGAGCCGGACCGGCGGCAGGATTGTTCCGCGTCAGCATCAGGAGCCGTCATGGACGCACGACCGAATTCACCCGAAGCCCGCGACATAAGCTTTCACATGCATGGCTATACGAATGCGCGCAAGCATCAGGAGTCGGGGCCGCTCGTCATCGAGAAGGGCGACGGCATCTATGTCGAGGACCTTGCCGGCAACCGCTATATCGAGGCGATGGCGGGGCTCTGGAGCGTCGCGGTCGGCTTTTCGGAGAAGCGGCTGGTCGATGCGGCAGTACGGCAAATGTCGAAGCTGCCTTACTATCACGATTTCGGCTCCAAATCGCATTCGCCGCTGATCGATCTCGCCGAGAGACTGGTGCAGATGGCGCCGGTGCCGATGAGCAAGGCGTATTTCACCAATTCCGGCTCCGAGGCCAACGATACGGCCATGAAGATGATCTGGTACCGGTCGAATGCGCTCGGCCAGCCGGCGCGCAAGAAGATCGTCAGCCGCAAGAAGGGCTATCACGGCGTCACCATCGCCTCGGCAAGCCTGACCGGACTGCCCAACAACCACACTTCCTTTGACCTGCCGATTGCCAATGTGCTGCATACCTCGACGCCGCACCATTGGCGCGAGGCGCTGCCGGGTGAAAGCGAGGAGCTGTTTTCGACGCGGCTTGCCGACGAACTGGAAAAGCTGATCCTCGCCGAAGGACCGGAAACCATCGCCGCCTTTTTCGGCGAACCGATCATGGGCGCCGGCGGCGTCATCGTACCGCCGGCGGGCTACTGGGAGAAGATACAGGCGGTCCTGTCGAGATACGACATCCTGCTCATCGCCGACGAGGTGATCTGCGGCTTTGGCCGAACTGGTGAGATGTTCGGCTCGCAGACCTTCGGCATCAGGCCCGACATCATGGTGTTATCGAAACAGATCTCTTCGTCCTACCTGCCGATCTCAGCCCTGCTGATCAATGACAAGGTATTCGAGCCGATCGCCGACGAAAGCAACCGTATCGGCACCTTCGGCCACGGTTTCACCGGCGGCGGCCATCCTGTTGCGGCAGCGGTCGCGCTCGAGAACCTGAAGCTGATCGAGGAGCGCGACCTTGTCGGCAATGCGCGTGCGGTCGGCGCGCATATGCTGAAGCGGCTGCGCACGCTCGCTTCGCACCCGCTTGTCGGCGAGGTGCGCGGCATCGGCCTGATTTCGGCGGTCGAACTGGTCGGCGACAAGGCGAACAAGGCGCCGTGGGGGAAGACCAGTGAACTGGGCGGGCTCGTCAACGGCTTCATGCAGCAGAACGGCGTCATCTCGCGCAATATGGGCGATGCGCTGGCTTTCTGCCCGCCGCTGATCATCACCGAGCCGCAGGTCGACCAGGTGATCGACGCGTTTGAACGGTCGCTCGAGGCTGCCGCCAAGCAGGTCCGATCGCAGAGCTGAATAGGCAAAGTCGATTTTGAAACCTGAAAACAAAAACGCCTCGGCGACGGCTGGCAGAAGGTTACCTCCACACCGATAGTGTTGAAAAAGTCCGGGTTGCAGCAGTCCTGAAGCACTTCTCTATTCGGCATGTTGAGGTCAAGCGCTTTCGAGCTTGCGGCTTCTCCGGCGTTTGACGTCTTTCGCGGGGCCTCGCTTCTCTACGGGATCGGCTTTAGCCCTCCCAGCATGGGATCAGGAGAATGAAGCGGCACAATCTGATTCGCGGCCTGATCGGCTGCAGTGAGCGACCGGTCCGAGTGCTTCAACGAACTCGCCTCATCCATCGTCCCGCGAAGGACGTGCTTCCGCCGGTGGCGGAACTTGTCTCTCTCCTTACGGCCTTCCCGGTCAGATAGCGGCTGGCGAGGCCTCCCGCGTCCAGCGGAATTCGGTGCCGTCCACCCACATGCGGTGCATGATGACCGCCAGCCGGCGGGCGAGTGCCACGATCGCTTTTCGCAGACCGCACCGCTTGGCGACATTCATCGCCCACGCCTTCAGCCATGACCACTTCTTGACGCGCGTTAGCATCACTTGGGCGGCTTCGTAGAGCAAGGTGCGCATCATCCCGTCGCCGCACAGCGAGACGCGACCCACGCGGTGACTTTCACCTGATTCGCGGCCTGATCGGCTGCAGTGAGCGACCGGTCCGAGTGCTTCAACGAACTCGCCTCATCCATCGTCCCGCGAAGGACG
>NZ_JAMYLG010000015.1:0-114479 GCF_040317865.1 Mesorhizobium sp. M1365 | reverse complement strand
ATCGCCAATGGCTGGCCAAACAGCGCTATCGAGGCGCTCATGCCTTGGAACTACCATCGCTGAACGGCATCAGCTACCCGCTTACAAACACTCGGCCCCCACTATCGATATACAGGCTTTGGTGATGGTTGTGAGCTGTGGCAAAGCAAGCCAACTCCGTCTGAAGCAAGTCTCCAATTTCGGCGATTTCTCGGTAGCCTTCATGTGGGGACCAACAGAAGACGACATCGCTCCGGGCGCATTCCATGCCACGGCCGAGCTCGCCGACGTTGAGGCCACCGAACTCGCTGAGAACGGCAGCCACGGGATGAATAGCCGGGACCTCTGGAGACATGGGCACTTTGCGTCCAGGAAACCATCCGGCTGCGGCAAAGATCGGCAAAACAGCGGTCGGCAGAGTTGTCATTCTGAATTTATCGTTGGTAGTTTCAAGCTCCGCAATGGGTTGTTTTCCGACTGGCGGCTTTCATATTGCGGCGCAATCTGATTCAGGCTCCGCATGAGCCGATATGACCTGACCGACTTCGAGTGGCGCGTGATCGAGCCGCTGTTGCCCAACAAGCCGCGAGGCGTTCCGCGCGTCGATGACCGGCGGGTGCTCAACGGCATCTTCTGGGTGCTGCGATCCGGCGCGCCGTGGCGGGATCTGCCAGAGCGCTATGGGCCGCGGACCACCTGCTATAACCGGTTTGTGCGATGGCGGAGAGCAGGCGTCTGGGACCGGCTGATGGATGCCATCAGCGCCGAGCACGATGGGGATATCCAAATGATCGACAGCACTTCCATCCGGGCGCACCAACAGGCTGCGACGGCAAAAAAGGGGGACCAGATCGTTGTCTCGGTCGATCGCGCGGTGGGCTCACGACCAAGATCCACGTCGTCGTCGACGCGCAAGGGCTCCCAAGACGGCTCGGCCTGACAGCAGGACAGGCACATGACAGTCAGATCGCTGATCGGCTTCTCGATCATCTTGGCCAACGCACCATTGTGCTGGCCGACAAGGCCTACGACGCCGACCGCATCCGGGAATTGATCCAGGAGCAGGGTGCCACGCCCAACATCCCGGCCAAGAGCAACCGGAAATGGAAGCCCTGCTTCAGCAAGCGGCTCTACCGCGAGCGCAACCTGATCGAACGCTTCTTCTCCAAGTTGAAGCATTTCCGTCGCGTCTCAACCCGCTATGACAAGCTCGCCGACAACTTCCTCGCCATGGTCCAGCTCGCGTCAATGCGCCTGTGGCTGCGCGTTTATGAGTCTACGACCTAGAAGTCATCCACGAAATAGAAAACCTCGCCTCACCGCAACGAAGTTGCTGTAGTGGAAAAACTCTCGAAATTTGTCATAACGGAATTCCCGCAGCCCATCAGGGAGAAGAACGGACACATCGTAGCCATGGCGCTGAAGCAGAGAAATTGCCCCTCCCAATGTCGATCCGGCATCTGCCCACGGATAATTATACTCAAACTGGATGACGTCAATTGCCCCACGAGCGATGTAGCCGATGGCGCCGCGCAGGACATGATAATCAAACCCCTCCGCGTCGATTTTTAACAGATCGACATGCGGTATACGCCTTTTTCCTAGCTCTTGATCCAAGGTGGAAACTTGGACTTGCACGCAATTCGCGTCACTTCGAGCATGGCCGACGATCAGGCTGGAAGTCTCGCCCGTGTCAGGCTCCGCGAAGAAGCTCGCTTCCCCGGGGGCGTCGCTTACGGCGATCTCGACCACTTCCAATCCAGGATACTGACTCAAATTTTCACGCAGCACTGCCGCCGTTGCTGGGGACGGCTCAAATATCATCCCCCGCGGATTCGACATGCGGCCAGCCATTGCGAGTGACCAGGCCCCGACGTTGCCGCCCACATCGACGAAATAACTGCACGTTGGGGCAAGTCGCTCAACGAGCCATCCTTCCCCGTTGCGCTCGTGATCAATGCCGGCGCTCAAGCTCAGTCCGATTATTCTCTCGCACTGATGGCGGACTTTATTCGCCACAGAAATCAGCGTTGGGCGGCGGGACGCCCAGAGCGCGACCAAGCCCACGACCTTGTCTAAACGCATTTGCATCCTCTCAGCTTTGGAACAAAAGACCGCGGCAGTAAGCGGGTTGGGTTGCATATAACATAAATCACCCAGAGCAACACAATCACCCGAGCCGACGCCCCGACGCTCAGGGCGCGCGGTCGTCGCGTGGGAGGACGCATCAAATCGGCGTGTATGGACCACGCCGACGGTCTGCCCCTCAAACATCCGCTAGAGCGGCTCGCGCTCTGGTTGAATGTCGTCCTTAAGAATGAGGAAATCAGACTCGATATTCTGACCGTTGCGATCGAGAGATATCGCGAAGCCTCGTTCGACAGATTTGCGGTAACTGGCGACGGCCGGACTTGGACCAGGCAAGTCGAGTTTTGAGGGTGTGCCAGCCTTTGAAGATGGCAGGGCGGTGTGCGGGCGTGCAGCTGCACAGTTCTTCTTGCTAACTTCGGCCGATGCCGCCAGGTCCAGGTCCAGGCGCTTTCCGTCCGTCTCCCGCCTTGGTGATGCCGCCCATGCTAACTTTCTCGCCAGTTGACTGCTCTCCAGAAAAACGGGGCCGAGATACCCAAAACTGGCGCGGCTTTCGAATCTGCAATCGCCAGTCTCGGTAGCGAATTTCAAGACTACAATTGGTCTACACTGTTCAAGTTGAACAACTCTTCGACCACGCATTCAGCCGCTCGACCCGTTCTGTCGAACTCCCAATGCTTCGGCCACTTGCTAAAGCGTGATCTGGTCCGCAGGACGATCGGCATTGCCAATCGCTCGCTCGCCTGCTCCAGATAAGCCAAGGTCGCACGGGCGATTGCGATCGGCTCGCGGTAGAGTTGGACCCGATTGGGTTGACCGCGCGTGAACTGGATCTTGCGAGCCCGCTTCTTGGCTGCGCGGCAATGATTGCGCCATGCCGAGCCGACACTGCCGACTAAGATGTCAGCCCGCTTCAGCAGGCGCACCATGACCCGCACGGCCCCAAAGCAGGCTGCTGTCGCTCGGCTCGTGCATAAGTGCCGAGGTCACGTGCTGTCCAGCCGCACGACTGCGCCGTCTTCGAGCTTCGCCTGCCGAGCGCTCGACAGCAGTACCCGATTGACCTGCTCCCAAGTCTCGGACCGGATCTCACTGATGGTCCTTTGCAGCACCGCCTTGTGCGGGCTCCATGGCAAAGGCAGGCGAGCAAAGGCGCGAAACGAGGCGGAGTCCTCAAGATGGAACGCCAGCTCGTTGCGGTACTGCTTGAGGATCGCACAGCGCAACGCCGCTTCGGCAGGCAGGCCCTGCCGTCCGGTGGCATTGACGTCGACCGCACGAGATCGCGCGCCACCAAGCCAAGCAGGCCCCGACACTCATCCAGCCACTGCGACATCGCCTTCAACTCGTGACCGATCTCGTGCGTGGCGAAAAGATCGAATATGCTGGCTTGGACGGTGCGTTCTTGGCGCATTCTCGGCTCCGACGATGGCAAGGCCTTGGACACAGTCGTATGATCCAAGACATCTGAAACCGCCGGGCCTTGCTCGCGCACAGCCACGATTTACCCGACAGGATCAAGCGTTTGCCGCTTATGGATGGAAACTAGGCTCGGCTAGCCTCACTCTCTGAAAAAACGGCTGATCACGACACCAATTCAGGGCCAAGATTGACAAGCCCCTGCGCGGAACATAAGCACGAGCAAATTGCGTTGGTGGAGAACGAACTTTTAGGAGAATTCATTGAAGGGCATCATCCTGGCCGGGGGCAGCGGAACCCGGCTCTATCCGCTGACACTGGCGGTTTCCAAGCAGATCTTGCCGATATATGACAAGCCGATGATCTATTACCCGCTAAGCGTGCTGATGCTCGCCGGCATTCGTGAAATTCTGGTCATCTCGACCCCGCGCGACCTGCCGGTTTTTCAAGCCTTGCTCGGCGACGGCTCGGTATTCGGGCTCGATCTGTCTTACGCGGAGCAGTCGCATCCGAACGGCCTCGCGGAAGCCTTCATTATCGGCCGCGATTTCATCGGCAGTGACGGCGTCTCGATGATCCTGGGCGACAACATCTATTTCGGCGAAGGGCTGTCGCAGCTTTGCCGCAGTGCCTCATCGCGCCAATGCGGTGCATCGGTGTTCGCTTATCATGTCGAGGATCCGGAACGGTATGGCGTGGTCTCGTTCGATAAGACCACCGGCGCGGCCTTGACCATCGAGGAAAAGCCGCCGCAGCCCAGATCCAACTGGGCCATCACCGGCCTTTATTTCTACGACAATGACGTGGTGAATATCGCCCCTACCATCCGCCCCTCGGCGCGTGGCGAGCTCGAGATCACGGCCATCAACAACGTCTACCTCGAACGCGGGCAGCTGCAGGTTCATCAACTCGGCCGCGGCTATGCCTGGCTCGACACCGGCACACATGACAGCCTGCATGAAGCCTCTTCCTTCGTCCGTACGATCGAGCACCGTCAGGGTATCAAAGTGGCCTGCCCGGAAGAAATCGCTTTCGAACAGGGCTGGCTGACGGCGGACAAGGTCTTGCTGCGCGCCACCCACCTGGGGAAAAACGAATATGCCACCTATCTGCGCAGGCGCGTTGCCGAGTTGACGGAGAACAGGTAGGTGCTTGAGATCAGACCGCTCAGTCTCGCAGGCGTGCTGGAAATCATGCCAAAACGCATCGGAGATGCGCGGGGATTCTTCGTCGAAACCTACAATGAACAATGGTTTTCGGACGCAGGGATAGAAGTGCGTTTCGTTCAGGACAATCACTCTTATTCCGCCGCCACCGGTGTGTTGAGGGGGCTTCATTATCAAGTTCCGCCCCGTGCTCAAGACAAGCTGTTGCGCGTCGTCCGAGGCAAGGTGCTTGATGTAGCGGTCGATATTCGCCGCAGTTCAAAGACATTCGGAAGATGGGTGGCGCTTGAGATCTCTGCCGAAAAGGGCAATCAGGTCCTGGTGCCGAAGGGCTTTGCCCACGGTTTCCTCACGCTCGTACCCGAGACGGAGGTGCTGTATAAGGTCAGCGACACCTATTCACCGGAGCATGATCGATCAATTCGGTTCGACGACCCCGTCATCGGCATTGAATGGCCCTCAACGGTCGGTGGATTTCAGCTTTCGGACAGGGACCTTAAAGCGCCAATTCTCGCCGCTGCCGAGGTGTTCGCATGACGATCTCTGTCCAAGGTGATTGTGTCAGGAGAGTGGTATGAACTTTCTGGTGACGGGAGGAGCGGGCTTCATCGGCTCGGCGGTGTGCCGGCATTTGTGCGGCAACCCGGCTTACCGAGTGACCAACTTGGACAAGCTCACCTATGCCGGTAATCTCGCGTCGCTGCGAGCGATTGAGAATTCCCACAATTACAGGTTCGAGCACGCCGACATTTGCAACGACAAGGCAGTCCTCGAGGTGTTGCATCGCGATGAGATAGACATCGTCATTCATTTGGCTGCTGAAAGTCACGTTGACCGGTCGATCGACAAGCCTGATGTCTTTGTCGAGACCAACATCGTTGGAACCTACCGAATGCTCAATTCGGCGCTGGAATACTGGCGCAGGCTGCCCGGCGAGAGAAAAAGCCGGTTTCGTTTTCATCATGTCTCCACCGACGAGGTGTTCGGCGATCTGCCTTTCGACAGCAGTGTCTTCACCGAGCAGACACCCTATGCGCCATCCTCGCCCTATTCGGCATCGAAAGCGGCCTCGGATCACCTGGTGCGTGCATGGCATGACACTTACGGTCTGCCGGTGGTGCTATCGAACTGTTCGAACAATTACGGGCCTTTCCATTTTCCCGAAAAGCTGATCCCGCTCGTCATTTTGAACGCGCTCGAGGAGAAGCCGGTGCCGGTATACGGCGCCGGCAGCAACGTACGGGACTGGCTCTTCGTCGAAGACCACGCTCGCGCCCTGGCCATGGTCGGGACCCGAGGCGTGGTCGGAGAGAGCTATAATGTCGGCGGCGGCTCGGAACGCACTAATCTGCAGGTGGTCGAGTCGATCTGCAACGTTCTCGACAACAAGCGGCCGCGTTCCGGTGCTCGGCGCTATCGCGATCTCATCGCCTTTGTCGCCGACCGCCCGGGCCACGATCGCCGGTATGCGATCGACGCCTCCAAGATCGGGCGCGATCTTGGTTGGGCTCCGCGCGAGAGCTTCGATAGTGGCTTGGCGAGGACGATCGACTGGTATCTCGAGAACGAATGGTGGTGGGGGCCGATCCGCCGCGAGCGCTATGCGGGCGAGCGGTTGGGCGAAGTATACGAGGGAGCAGCATGAGACTTGTCGTCACGGGGCGCGACGGTCAAGTCGTTAAGAGCCTCGTGGAACGAGCGGGTGCCTGGCCGGGCTTCGAGGTCATAGCGGTCGGCCGGCCTGAGCTTGATCTGGCGAAGCCGGAATCAATCGCCCCAGCGCTGGCAGCCGCCCGGCCGGATCTCGTCGTTTCCGCTGCAGCGTACACCGCCGTCGACCGGGCCGAGGACGAACCCGACCTTGCCTTCGCCGTCAACGGAGCCGGAGCTGGTCATGTCGCCGCTGCCGCTGCAAGGCTCGGCGCGCCGGTGATCCACCTGTCGACCGATTATGTTTTCGACGGCAGCGGTGAGGGCGCCTATACGGAAGCAGACGAGCCTCGCCCGCATAGCGTCTATGGCGTCTCGAAGCTCGCCGGCGAGCAGGCGGTCGCCCACGCCAACCCGCGCCATCTGATCCTGCGCACGGCGTGGGTCTACAGCCCGTTCGGAAGGAATTTCGTCAAGACGATGCTGGGCCTGGCAGCCGGTCGAGACGAGGTAGCGGTGGTCGCCGACCAGTGGGGAAATCCAACTTCGGCATTGGATCTTGCCGACGGGATTTTGCAAGCTGCTCTGAAGCTCCGCGACAACAGCTTTGCGCCTTTTGGCGTCTACAATTTGGCCGGAACCGGCGAAACCAACTGGGCCGATTTTGCCCGCGATATACTGGACACGAGCCGGGCGCTGGGTGGCCCCTATGCACGAGTGCGGGATATCCCCACCGCCGTTTATCCGACCAAGGCGAAGCGCCCGGGCAATTCTCGTCTGTCGACGGCAAAATTTACCGCCACCTTCAAATGGATGGCGCCGGACTGGCGGAAGTCAACGAGAGAATCGGTACGCCGTCTCCTGAGCTGAAAGACGAGACGGGAGTTGACAACATGACCAGAGGTGCTCCACCGGAACATGTTGCGGAGTGCCAGACCGACTCCGCGCTCGCCGGTGAGGTGGCACTGAAGCACAAAGCAAGATAGCCATCACGAAACCTGTTCTTGTGGTACTCGGCTGCATCGCGACAGATTTGGCCGGCAGGCAATCCGTTGCGCTCAGCGAAGACATACACATACAACGGCTCAGGCGGTCGTCTTCCCTTGTCCGGGCAATATTTTCCTGTCCTTAAAAGACGCAACTTGTCTCTGAGCAGGAATTTCCCGATTTTGCCGGCTGTATGGAAAATTCATTCCCGAACCATTCGGCCGCTGGCTTGTCTTGCATTGTTCTGGGCGGGAACGATCTGCTAGAACGCCCGCACGAGAATAGATTGTCCAGAAGTGCAGCTTGAACCGGCGGCTGACGATCGCGCCCGTTGATGATACAGGCCCTTCCGTGGATCGGTACGAAAGAACGCTTACAGTCCATGAACATCGCACTTACGCACCTTCAGCGGCTTGAGGCTGAATCCGTCCATATCTTTCGCGAGGTGGCCGCGGCGTTCGCCAAGCCGGTGATGCTCTATTCGGTCGGCAAGGATTCGTCCGTGCTCATGCACCTGGCGATGAAGGCATTCTATCCGGCCAAGCCGCCCTTTCCCTTTCTCCATGTCGACACGACCTGGAAATTCCGCGAGATGATCGCCTTTCGCGACCAGATGCAGCAAAAGCTCGGCTTCGACCTCCTGGTCCATGTCAATGAAGACGGTGTGCGCGACAACATCAACCCTTTCGACCACGGCTCCAACACGCACACGCATGTGATGAAAACGGTGGCGCTGCGGCAGGCACTCGACAAATACGGGTTTGACGCAGCCTTCGGCGGCGCGCGGCGCGACGAGGAGAAGTCGCGCGCCAAGGAGCGCATCTTCTCGTTCCGCAACGCCCAGCACGTCTGGGATCCGAAGAACCAGCGGCCGGAGATGTGGAAGATTTTCAACACCCGCGTCGCTGCCGGTGAATCGATCAGGGTGTTCCCGTTGTCGAACTGGACCGAGCTCGACATCTGGCAGTACATTCTCCAGGAAGACATCCCGATCGTGCCGCTGTATCTGGCCAAGGAGCGGCCGGTCGTAGAGCGCGATGGCATGCTCATCCTGAGGGATGATGAGCGCATGCAGCTGCGGCCCGGCGAAGCAGTGGAGAACCGGATGGTGCGGTTCCGCACGCTCGGCTGCTATCCGCTGACCGGCGCGATCGACTCGGAGGCCGACACTCTGGAGGCGATAGTCGGCGAAATGCTCACGGCGCGTACTTCCGAGCGGCAAGGTCGCCTGATCGACCGCGACGAAGCCGGCTCGATGGAAAAGAAGAAGCGCGAGGGGTATTTCTGAGTATGCGCCATATCATGGCCAAGAGCCTCGCCCCGACCGACGGCGTCCGCGACTATCTGGCGGCGCAGGAACGAAAGTCGCTGCTGCGCTTCCTGACCTGCGGCTCGGTCGACGACGGTAAGTCGACGCTGATCGGGCGCCTGCTTTCCGATACCAAGCAGATTTTCGAGGACCAGCTGGCCACGCTCGAGCGCGATTCGCGCAAGCACGGCACCACCGGCGACGACGTCGACTTCGCGCTGCTGGTCGACGGCCTCGAGGCCGAGCGCGAGCAAGGCATCACCATCGACGTCGCCTATCGCTTCTTCGCCACGCCAAAGCGCAAGTTCATCGTCGCCGACACGCCCGGCCACGAACAATACACGCGTAACATGGCGACGGGTGCATCGACCGCAGATCTCGCCATCGTACTGATCGATGCCCGCCAGGGCGTGTTGCGCCAGACCAGGCGGCATTCGATCATTGCCTCGCTGCTTGGCATCCGCCACATCGTGCTCGCCGTCAACAAGATCGATCTTGTCGGTTTCGACGAGGCGGTTTTTGAACGGATCGTCGCCGATTACGCACAGTTCTCACGTGAACTCGGCTTCCAGACGATCGTCCCCATCCCTATGTCGGCCCGCTATGGCGACAACGTTACCGGCCGTTCCGACAGGACGGACTGGTATTCCGGCCCGACGCTGATCGAACATCTCGAAACCGTGTCGGTTGACGAGGCCGCGGTCGAATTGCCGTTCCGGTTTCCTGTCCAATATGTGAACCGCCCCAATCTCGATTTCCGCGGTTTCGCCGGCACCATAGCCTCCGGGTCGGTTGCGCCGGGCGACGAGGTGGTCGTCGCCAAATCCGGCAAATCCTCCCGTGTCAGGCGCATCGTTTCGCATGGCGGCGATCTTCAGCAGGCTATTGCCGGCCAGGCCATCACTCTTGTCCTCGACGACGAGGTGGAAGTCTCGCGCGGCAATATGCTGGTGTCGCCGGCAGCGCGGCCGCAGGTGGCCGACCAGTTCGCCGCCAACATCGTCTGGTTCGACGAACACGCGCTGCTGCCCGGCCGCTCCTACATCCTGCGCACCGAGACCGACCAGACCAGCGCCACCGTCACCGACCTGAAATACCGCGTCAACGTCAACGACTTTGCCCATGAGGCGGCCAAGTCGCTTGAAATGAACGAAGTCGGCATCTGCAACATCTCGACCCGGTCGCCGATCGCCTTCGATCCGTTTGCCGAGAACCGCACCACCGGCGCCTTCATCCTGATCGACCGCATCACCAATGCAACGGTCGGCGCCGGCATGATCCTGCATTCGTTGCGCCGCGCCGAAAACATCCACTGGCAGTCGCTCGATGTCGGCAAGCGCGCCCGCGCCGATATGAAGAACCAGCGGCCGGCCGTGTTCTGGTTCACCGGGCTTTCGGGCTCGGGCAAGTCGACCATCGCCAATTTGTTCGAAAAGAAGCTGTTCGCAACTGGGCGCCATACCTACATTCTGGATGGCGACAACGTCCGTCACGGCCTCAACCGCGATCTCGGTTTCACCGACGCCGATCGTGTCGAAAACATTCGCCGCGTCGCCGAAGTGGCACGCCTGATGGCCGACGCCGGGCTGATCGTCATCGTGTCGTTCATTTCGCCGTTCAGCGCCGAGCGGCGCATGGCGCGCGAACTGATGGCCGACGGCGAATTCGTCGAGGTGTTTGTCGATACCCCCTTCGAGGAATGCGCCAGGCGCGATCCGAAGGGTCTCTATGCGCGGGCGTTGAACGGCGAGATCAAGAATTTCACCGGCGTCGATTCACCGTATGAGGTGCCGGAAAAACCCGAAATTCACCTCAAGACACTCGGCAAATCGGCCGAGGAGATGGTGGACGCCCTGGAACACTGGCTGAACGAGCGGGACATTGCCGAAGACCAATATGACAGCGGCGGCGGTATCTGACGACGAAGCGATGCTCGCCGTCTTCGAGCACCTTGCCTTGGCGGCAGGGCGCGAGGTGATGCGTGTCTTTCGTGCCGGCTGTGCGGTCGACCAAAAGTCGGACAGTTCGCCAGTGACGGAGGCGGATCGCGAGAGCGAAAAGATCATCCTTGCCGGGCTGCGCGCCGCATTTCCAGAGATTCCATGCGTGGCAGAGGAGGAAGCCTCTGCCGGCATCATGGCGCCGGATCTCGGCGACGCCTTTTTCCTGATCGATCCGCTCGACGGCACCAAAGAGTTCGTCAACCGCAGGACCGATTTCACTGTCAACATTGCGCTGGTTCGCCATGGCGTGCCTGAGATCGGCGTTGTCTTCGCGCCTTGCACCGGCCGCTTCTTTTCCGGCCGGCCG
This sequence comes from Mesorhizobium sp. M1365, assembly GCF_040317865.1. NCBI lineage: Bacteria > Pseudomonadati > Pseudomonadota > Alphaproteobacteria > Hyphomicrobiales > Phyllobacteriaceae > Mesorhizobium > Mesorhizobium sp. M1365. Next base: position 103,568 of record NZ_JAMYLG010000015.1, on the reverse strand, counting down.
GGCAAAGCGGAAACGATCGAGATCAATGAGGACTATGAAATCGTCGATCGCCAGCCGATTTCGGCAAGGGCCGGTATGGTGCCGCTGACCGTCGTTGCCAGCCGGTCCCACAACACGCCGGAAACTGAAGCCTATATCCGCGCGCTTGGCACCGCCGAGATCGTCTCGGTTGGCTCGTCGCTGAAATTCTGTCTCGTTGCCAGCGCCGAGGCGGACGTCTATCCGCGCTTCGGCCGCACCATGGAGTGGGATACGGCCGCGGGTGACGCGGTGCTGCGCGCGGCCGGCGGCATGACGCGCACGCTGGATGGTGAGCCGCTCGCCTACGGCAAGCGCAACCAGAGTGACGACGAGGATTTCGCTAACCCGCATTTCGTCGCCAGCGGCAAGGCTGCTCAATCCCCATAGACCTTGGTTGCGCAAACCAAAGGACCGCGTCAGACCTGACCGGCGTTCTTCGGATGCACGACCTATCGCCTCCGGTAAGCGCAGTTCCAGACCGGTGTGAAAGCGCAGGTGTGACGGTGTGACAGTAACTGCTGGCCGCGATCAGAGCTTCTCGGATCGATGATCGAATAGGGAAATTGGCTGTCGGAATGTGCAGCGTGACGCGATCCGCGATGCGCTTGCCCACAATAGCGATGATCGGCACCAAGGATGGCGTCGGGAACTTCGCGCTCTCAATCCGAATTGTGTTGCTCGGGCCGTTCGGCGATAAAGAGAGTATCGGGGAGAAGCCCAAGACGCTCGCGATCGGCGGCAGGTATACGGTCTGAATCTATTCGAGCGACCGTAAAACCCACGTCCTCGATACGTTCCTTGATATCGGGTCCGTAGGCTCGCACGTGATCTGATCCGCCGAAGCGCTCGTCGCGCTCGCTCCGTGACATGGATGGCGTGGCTTCGAGCGTTTGACGATAGATAAGCGGTACTTGGATCCAGACCTGTCCTCGAGGCTTAAGGGATGACCAAACTTGCCGAAAAACGTGCCGATCGTCAGGTACGTGCTCCATGACATGACACAAGACGACAACATCGAGATCGCTGATGCCGTTCATGTTCATTAGGTCAACCTGCACGGTATCGGGGCCGTACCGTCCGGGCTCGATATCGCCTTTAATGAGGTTGCCCGCCTGAGATAGTCTCTTTGAAAGCCCCTTCTCGCTCGGCGCAATCTGGAGAATTCTAAGCGGTCCCGCCGGAAGCCCGAGAAGCTTACGGTCTAGAGCACAAATCAAAAACCGCTCACGATCCAGAGCATGACAAAGCGGGCAAATAAGCGTGTATCCCCCGAAACGGTAAAAAGCCGCCACACCGCGATCGCAGGCATTGCAGTGATGAGCCTTCCTCGTCGGGAGTAGTGTCAGGGTAAGGGCTCTCAGCCAATCTCCGTACGAATCAAGTTTGCGTGTGACCCGCCGCGTTGTGATACGATCAGCATAGCTGCGAAAAAGAGATAGAAGTCGGCTTCCTCGAGCGTTGTTCCACGATGGTTTCAGCATGTCGGCCTTCTAAGGTTTTTGACCCGAGGACCGATAATTAGCGCCCCCTGATATAACGTCGAGTCAGCGGAGCAGCAGGAGATTCGCCCCGTCATGGCATCGACCGTGATATCGAGCAGACCGGCCATCTCAGCCAGCGACTCGTCGAGCCCCGGTCAAATCCAGACCCAAGCCGATCTCCCATCCCAACACAGGATCGGCAACCTCACAGATCGCGGCCACTCCCGAAAGGTATCCGGAAACGCCGCTTACCATCACATATGCTCGGGGTCTGTAAACAACAGGGTTACGGTCCCCATCCAGCCTGCGGCAAGCGAGGCGCAGCCACCAACTCGGTCGGTTGGCGTGGCCGATTCCGTTGGTGCCCCTTCCGGTTCGACGCTCCCCGGACCTTCACACGGTGTGCCATATACCGATACACTTGAACGGCTATACGAGGCAGTGATGGCGTTCCACATCAAAAATCCCGAGACCGACGCACTGGCCCGCCGGCTCGCCGCACTTAAGAGGACTGGTCTGACAGAGGCCGTCCATGCCGCGCTCAAGCATGAGCTTGAGCGCGAACAGGCTAGACCGTCCCTCGTAGAGATCGGCGTCAGGCTCTGCCGTGATCTGCGAGCCCGGGGCAAGCCTGATCACGGCAGGCCCGCCGACAAGGCGTTTCGCGACAGCCTGTACGACTGATGTTCATCGACGCCTCGGCCCTGACGGCGCTGATGACCAACGAGGATGATGCGCGCGAACTCCTGGCCGGGACCCGGCGCGCCTGAACGGTGTTGAACCGGACTTTACTTGGCTGGCCACGGTCCAGACTGCATCACGTTCAAGAACCTAAAGTGCGGCGGGCTTGCTTCGGATGGTTAAAGCCAGGAGCGCCTCCGAAAGTCGTTTCTTCGCCCGCTCCACCCCGTTCTCGTCGATTGCCTCAACATCGAGGAACAAGTCGAGACCAGTCGCATGCTCGCTGATGACCTGAGGGCGCTGGGCGAGTTCACCCAGGAGGCCCTCGACTTCGTAGGGGACAACCTCTCGGCTGATCCCCTTCATGGCTATCGGTGCCAATGGACGCGCCCGGACAAGGTCGCGCACGAGCGCGTAAGTCTCATAGCTGAGGCAGATGCCGCCGGGCTCGGCAATCGACTGCAGCCGGGCCGCCAAGTTCGCCTCGGCTCCAATGATCGTGTAGTCCATCCGATCATCGGAACCGAAGTTCCCAACATTGCAATAGCCCGTATTGATGCCCATGCGAGCTCGGAAGGGCCGTTCAACTCCGCGGTCATGCCACACCCTGTTCAACTGCTCCAGCCGACGCTGCATGTCGACAGCCATGCGCAAGCAGGCTCTCGCGTCTTCCTCGACGCCTTGCGTCTCGGGGTCTCCGAAGAACACAAGAAGCGCGTCGCCGATGAACTTGTCGACGGTGCCGCCTTGTTTGAGCGCGATCGTCGACATCTCGGTGAAGTACTCGTTGAGGAGAAGCGTCAGGTCCTCGGGCTGGAGCCGTTCCACGATCGCGGTGAAATCCTTGACGTCGGAGAAAAAGATTGTGAGCTTCTTGCGCTCGGTTGCGATGGTGACGTCCTTCTGGCCGCTGAAGATGCTTTTGTAGATTTGAGGCGAAAGGTATTTGGCGATCTTCAATGAAATTGCGGCCAAGAAGTCGTTTGCCTCCGAAAGCTCCTTGTTGATGCCCTGAATCAACGCGGACTGCCGACGCTGCAGGAGAATGAACGTCAGGCCCGCCGCCGCCGCGAAACCGAAATATAGGAGCAGATACTTGAAGGTCAGCACGTTCGCAGCGATAGGCTGATTGATTGATATCTCCTGGATCCCTCGGACATCCCCTACCTTCCAGTCCGTCTTGGGGCTGTCCGGGTGCGAGTTATGGCAGGTCACGCAGACTTGTCCCATTATGACAGGGGCCGCGGCGCGGACCTGCCGGTCAAACAGTGAACCCGAGACCTCGATGATCGGCTCCTTCGGGTTGGCGCGCAAAGCCAAGATTGCATTCCGCTCGAACGCATCGAGCTGGTGTGGCGCGCGGCCTTTGAAAGGCAGATCCGAGACGAACCGATATTTGACCGAGCCGTCGTGAGCGCTGATGCGCTTGCCGAGTTCGATCGAGAGGGTTGCTGGAATAGGGATCGCGCCTGGCACGTCCCGGTAGTTGTGCGTCGCAGTCACGGCGCCGTTAGCTTGCAGCACGCGTCCCACGACGTCGCTGCCGTAAAATCCGCGCATTTCGTCGATGATGCGGCTGATTTCGCTGGCTTGCCTGCGCAGCATCCGTTCCGATAGGTCTCGGAGGTCGAGCCAGGCTGCGACGGGCAGACCGATAAGGCCGATGACCACTGCCGCCACCAGGAGCGGTCCCATGGTGCGCTGCTGACGCGCAATCTGTTCACCCAGTCCAGCCATTGTGCAAGCGCCCGGCCGTCTTAGTATGTGAACTATAGCTCATTCCCGGCACGGTACCAGAGTCAGTCTTGGCTCGATGAAAACACGTCAGCCCTGCAATGTCGGAACGACCTTGAGCGGTGTTGCTAAGCCCCGACCCTCACAGCGGATTTCACATTCTGGTGCTAGACGGGCAGTGAATCAGTGAAGGGATGTCGCAAAGTCGGTTGTGGCCAGGGAATGCGCTCCGCGATAACCGCTCAGGGCCCAAAAATTCACCTCTTGCAAGGTTGAGACTTCTGCGGTCGGAGAGCGGGTCAGAAAAGAAAGCGTCCCGCAAAACGTATCCGCGCGTCGGCCGCACTATGGAATGGGACCCTGCGGCGGGTGACGCGGTACTGCGCGCTGCCGGCGGCATGACGCGTACGCTGGACGGTCAGCCGCTCGCCTGCAGCGCAACCAGAGCGACGACGAGGATTTCGCCAATCCGCATTTCATTGCCAGCGGCAAGGACTGCCAGGCCGCTTAGGCACCATGATGAACTCGGATCCCGTCCCGGCTCGTCCCCAAATGACGCCGTCGCGCATGCGACGCCTAGGTGAAGCATTTATTTTCAGGCGAACCGTTGCGCGAGGAATAACCCTACGGTGTGGATCGTGGCAGCGTGGCAGCGGCGCTTTCGCGTGTTAAACTGCTTGCATGGAGATCGACACCGACAAGATCGACGATGCCGTTATGGGCCTGCTTTGGCTGACGCTGCATGAAGAGAGGCGCGCCTGGAAGGGGTTGGATTGGAATGCTCTGGATCGCTTGCACGAGAAGGGGCTGATTGCGAAGCCGGCAAACAAGGCGAAGTCAGTGGCTCTGACAGATGAAGGACTGCGGCGTGCTGAGGAGCTATTCCGAACCCTGTTCACTCGCCCGGCGCTCTGAGCCAGAGCGCTGGACGGGCGCCTAGGAGCTGAAAGCGCACATGGCTGAATTTCGACACCGGCAGCGCGCTGACCGCAGGCGGGACGGGCAGTGCTATCGCCGTGGCGGCCAAACTCGTCTTCGTCACCTACGCCCAACGGGCGCATCCAGTCTGTTAAGGCAGTGGCAGGGAAGACCGCAGCCGCGACATGCTTCTCCCGTCGAATGGGCGCTCCCGGGCCGAGTTGCAGCCAGCAGCGGGTCGGCGCCGCTGCTGACACATGGGATGTTAGTGGGGCAGATTGCCACTGGCGATGCGAAATCTCTATGGCTGCGGATTTCCAAGGGTGGGTTTCTCAAGCACCAGCACATGACTGCCAAGAGGCGATGTGTGAGTGCTCTTAACCTGGAACCCCTCGTCAGAAAGCGTTTCGATGAATTCGCCATCCGTTCCAGGCGGAACGCGGGCAACGACGTTCGAGGTGCGCCTCACAATATTGGAAAGCACCCTTCGCGCCTTGCCTGGGCCGATGTTGCGCTGCATGTGCTGATAGACGGCCAGCAGCAGGACGATATCGTATTTCGGTAGAAGGATATTGCCGAGGCGCCGGCTGCCAAGATTCAGGCGATCGAACCTGGCATGCACCGGGGAGCCACTCAACAACATCTTTGCAGTCTCGATATGCGGCTTGGCAATGTCGATCCCGTGGATCGAACTGGGTTTCAGCTTGGATATCTCATAGGCGACCACACCCATATTGCAGCCAACATCGAGAATGGATTTTCCGGCGTAGTCGACCTTTGCGGAGAATAGCCCGTCAAGTCTGTCGTCCCACGTTCCGGCAAAACCCCTTTTGAATCTTGACCACCACAAATCATCAGCTCCTTTGAGAAGAGCCCCCTTGAGCGCCTCCTACCACGAGAGAATTAACGGTCGATACCCGTTCAACTGGAATTGATGACATTGTCGAACCACGGCAGGGACGTGTGCGGCGGCGTCACAATCCCATCACCTTGAGTGCCGCGGGAACCGGATAGCGGCTGCCGTCATAGCGCATCCGGTAGGTCCGCTTCACAGGCTTGCCAGGATGGGACTGGCATTCGCCATTCTGGTCGGGGGAGGGATTATCGGTATTCGTCCGCTCAACCGCGGTGATATCGTGATAGCCATGATGGCTCGCCGGATTTATTGCCAGGCTGACCTGGCTGGAATGAAAGTATCCGGCGCAACTACCATCGCTATCGCCGCCAGAGCCGGCCACCACGAGACCGTCGAGCGCCACGCGTAGCGTATCGCCTGTGAGAGCGTATAGCCGCAGGTCGGTTTCAGTGAACGGAGCGGTCAGCGAATGGTGTGCCAGTTCGATGCTCAGGCCGAAGGCGGTTACCTCAGGGGCCAGTGCATAGCGGCCGGTATCGAATTCCACCTTCTCGATGACAATCGCGTCATCGGTCATCAGACCGGGCTGGAGCAGGCGCTGGCGCACACGCAGCGTATTCCTGTCGACGACCAGAAGCTCGATATCGCCGACATGCAGGTGGTCGCCGTTAGCCCTGTCAATCAGCGGCACTGCGACCAACAGCAGGTCGGCATCGGCGGGCCAGATCTTGCAGACCAGGCCGAACGGCGCATCGCTCCCCGGGAGCGTCGAGGCGATGCTGGTATGAGGTTCAAGCGTGAACGAGGTGCCGTCGGCGCTCTTTCGGGCCTTGGGATAGGCCTGCTGCACCAGCGCGGCGGCATCGCCGCAATCGCCGGGCGCGGCCTTGGCGGGCGACAGGCTGGCGAGGGCGGCGCCGAGCAACAGGACAGGCAACACTATTCGCATGGAATTCTCGCCTCGCAGGGCCGGGTTCGGTCAGGGCCCTTCTACGCGAGATTGGTGGCGGCGCACAGGGTGTAGGGAAGTGACGGATAGCTCCACCCGCTGCGTCAGGACCATAGATCCTGGAAAGTCGTAAAGCCCGAGCTCGCTTAGGGACGGTGATCATGAGAACGCCGCCCGAGCGGCCAATTTTTGCCAATGCTGTTCGGGCTACCTGAAACAGATACTGACAATGTGATCTCGATTGCCTTGTCGCGCTCCGATTAGAAAAGAAGCGCTCCGACAAGAAACCTCTACAAAACCGGACCTCGCCGATCCGTCAAGCGCACCTTCTAGGGAGTACATCCCAAAATTACCTCGGCATGACCTCCGTTTCTGACCCTCTGAGCCGGGCGGGTTCGCTGTCGGCGCGCTATCAAAGCAGAACCAATGCCGCGCCTGCTTCGGCTTTCGAAACCGCAGCGTGTCTTTCCTTTAGACTTGGCAGCACGGCGCGTTCAATCGGAACCGTGCTGCCTTCAATGTACAGCCAGTTCTCCAATCATCCGGCGAGCTTGTAACGCCGGCAGCCTTTTTGGCAGCTGCGAGCGGCGCATTCATCTCGAGTTCTTCGACGACAACCAGGTCCTTTATCCAGCCGCTTGCCCGGACTGCCAATGCTAGGTCCATCCCATCGGCCTGGTCCGGAACCTCAGCATTGATGACAATATCGTAGGCGCCGCGAGTAAACATCATACCGGATACCTTGCTACCAACGCTTTCCAAAACCGCCTTGATTGCAGCTTCTCGGTCTGAACTTTGCATCAATCCCTTGTAGGCATGGGGCGGACAGTTTCCCAGGATTGTCACTTTCATGGGTATTCCTCCCGATCTTGTACGAGTTTCGTTATTGGTCGTTTGACCAACACGGAGCAATGGCGGACAGTTGGGTCAGCCGTAACCCTGTATCGCAACGCTTTTGCTCGCCTCTAAAGCTGGCAGCGGGAAAGGTTCGATCTGCCCTCCGGTCTTCGCGCGAGAGCGGCCACAGCCGTGACCCGACGCCCCCGCTCATGACAAAACTTACGATCCGCTCCGGCATGGCCCAGTCCTCTAAGAATGTCTAGGCTCCGACCTCTGGATTGCGGCGCAGCACGGCATCGACAGCCTCGAACATCTCGCGACGTCGTTCCGGCGAGACAGGGCTTTCCGCGACGACGACAATTTCCGCCTTGTTCGACGAGGCCCTGACCAGACCCCCCGTGCCGTCTTGGTCAACGACACGCACCCCATTCATGGTGACGAGAATGGCTAGCGGCTGGCCAGCGAACTCGATCCCGTCCGCCTGAAAGCCACAGCGGTGCCGTTGCCGCAGGCAGCCACCACCTTCAGTTTTCGGCCGACGTTCTTTCCGGCAGTCAGGTCCAAGCCAGTGGTCTTGATGAGAGCACTGGTTTCGAAGGCGAATGTGTTTGGCCTGGCTTGGCCGACTACGTTCAGGGTCACGGTTTCCGCTCCACATCTGTAGGGCACAATCCTAGCACGCTGCCGTGCCCAACGCCCCTTCATGATGGGGTAGCCCTAACGCCCCGGTTCGCACCCCTAGTCAGCCTCGCTTTAGAACGGTGAGATTTTGGTTCCTACGAGTTACCTGCGATGGGCGGCGTGCGGAGTGAGGGTGGATGGAAATCGCTGCCCCATGCGCTTTGCAAAGGCCGATCGACGCTCTTGACGGAGCCTGCGCCGCGGGTCAAGAAGGCCATCTTGGAGACTTTCCGTCTCGGACAAACCGGCTTCCCTGCAATCCCCGCATCGGCGTCGGCTATGCTCTCCAGACTCGGACCCGCGATAGCAAATGCTGTGACAAAGCTTCGGCCGCCCCGCCGAGGCGAGTCATGGCGTAGGCAAACGCAGTAATGGCAAAGCCGGCCATAATCGCCCCGGCCCGCCGGGCGGCACCGACCTTGCCTCGCATGGCCGCCCTCAGCTCGGTTGCCACGGCGCGCGGCAGCACCTCCCGGACGTAGAGCCATTCGGGTCCAAGGCCGCCTTTGGACCTTGCGAGGCCCGTCAACACTGCCTTGGCGGTGCCCTCGACGAGACAGCGGTGGACGAAGTATTTCCAGGTGGTGCGCTGGATCGGCACAGCATGGAGCACACGCGCCGCTGGCCGATACGCCCAGTGGGCCCCAGGGTATAGGCCGCTGGCCCGGATGCAGAATTCCGTCTCCTCGCAGCTCTCAGCCTTGCCGCCGATCCTTGCCCGGCCGCTGACGGAGAATCCGAGCTTGCGGCGCCCGAGGTCCGGCGCGAAGCCACCGGCGCGCCGCAGCACGTCGGCGCGCACCGACATGTTGGCCCCGATCGGGTTGCGGATGCGCCCGTCCCGTACGGCCATACCGGCGTAGGTGCAGCCCACGACCCAATGGAACTCGCCGGGAAACCAAGAGGGCGGCGGCACTTGCCACAGCGGCTCAACCGGGCCTCCGGTGCCCAACACAGCTGGATCCCGATAAGCGTCCAACAGCTCCTCCAGCCAGTGCCGATCGGCGACGGCGTCATCATCGAGGAAGGCAATCACCGGGGCGGTGGTGTGTTCTGCTCCTGTCATGCGTCCGCCGGACAAGCCCGGTTGCCTGCCATTGGCAAGGACGGTGACACCCGCAATCTCGCGCGCGGCGCGCCCTAGCAAGGCCTCGTTGTAGTCGACGACCACGACAATTTCACGTGGGGCATGCGTTTGGGTGCGGACGGACCCGACCGCACGCTTCAACTCGTCCCAGCGGTCGAGAGTGTGCGCGCAGATCACAACGGAGGCTTCGGTCATGGGGCTTCTTGGACGGTTTCTGAGGCCCGGTGGGTCTCGCGGGTCTGCGTCGCCCGGGCCGTCGCGGCTTGAAGGATGTTCCAGATCGCGCTTCCGTCATGGTGGACATCGAACTGGGCGTGTTCGTCGACAGGATAACGTCCGCTGTCCTGCCGGGAGACCAGCAGCCACACCATCCAGCCGGCGCAGCTGGGATCGCGGGTAAGCGTATCGAGCCACATGGCGTAAGCCTTGGCGGAGTCCCGATTGGAGCGGGCATAGCCGAATTCCTCCAGAAGGACCGGCTTCTTGGCGCGGGCCGCCAGCCGGCAGAACTCGGTGATCATGTCGTTGAATTGCTGGACCGTGAGGTTGTAGTAGAGCGGGTAGCCATGCCAGGTCCCGAAATCGAGAGTTGGGATCGTCAAATCGGTTAGCTTCGGGTCGAGAATATTGGCATTCCCTGAGCTGACAAGGTGATTGGAATCGAGGGACTTGACGTAAGCCGACATTTCGCCAGTCCAGGCCGACCGCAAAGCCTCCGGCTGCGCATTGCCTTCGTTCATCAGCTCCCAGGCCATGATGGTCGGGTCGTCCCGGTAGGCAAGCCCGGTGAGCGGGTTGACGCGTTGCACGACGTGGCGGACCCAGGCCCTGTAGTCCCGCTTCGTGCGTGGGTCATCGAAGAAAAACGTCGACTCGTCTTGGCTCCCGTACCAAGCCCGCATCTGCTGGGCGCCACCCGTGTAGGCCCAGAAATCCAGGAAGGCGATGATGAGCCTGAGGTGTCGCTTGCCGGCCTCGGCGATGAGGAAATCAACCTTCTGCATGCCGTCGGCGCCGTCATTGATCGCCATCCTGTTTTGGCTCGGGTCCCAGTAGAGCAGGTACGTGCCCTTGACTGCGAGATTGCTGGCTTCGCCTTGAAGCCGCCAATCCCAGATCGTAGACTTGCTTCCGTCGAGCGACCCGATCACCGGCTGGAGGAAGGTGCGGACCGCATTGGCCCCCATGGCCACCGCGTCATCGAGGACGCGGATGACCTCGTCCTGCGACCCGAAAGTTACATAGTGGTTGTTCACGCCGGTCACAAAGAATGGCCTGCCGTCGACCGTAAACTCCGTGCCGGAAGTCTTGATGAAAGACGCTGGCGACAAGTTGTCCGCGGCGCTCACGGCTGCCGGAACAGATAGCAACGCGAACACCAGCACGCGCAATCCGGCATTGCGCAGCCCGTATTTCGCCCGTTGCCAGCCGACTGTCATCCTTGCATGTGGCTCTTGCCCGGCGCCGACTGCAATGGCCCCTAAGGATTACCCCCTCTGGGCTCGCACAGCCTGGCGTCAATCGGCCATAGTGGTGCTTGGCCGATTACGGTCGCATGGCACGGCATGTCACCGGGAAAACCGTGGTAGAATAATGTTAACGACATGGGTCCTTCGCGCCTCGACCCGTTGCTCCGGCGCGTGAAGTGGCAAGGCGCCACAGAAATGGTAGCCGTCCCAAACTAACACTGGTCCGAAGAAAGACAGGTCAGGAGCGGTTAATGACTTATGGAAAGCTATTGCTGAGCTGTGTATCGGGTGGGGAATCGCTGCGGCTCTGGCTTTTGGACCAGAGGTGGTTCTCAGGATATCTGCTGCCGGCATTACCACGTCAAGTTCGCTGGTTCCTGAGAAAGTTATACCTTGCGCCGCTTGATCTGGTCGAGCAATTGGCACACGGTCGGAAAAGTTCATCACCAAAACGGGCGTCCAATTTTTCAGGTGCCGTAACCGGGGTGGTCCATACTTACGAGGGCAGCGGCGATGCTCTTCTGGGCCGGTTGGTTGAGAGCGCTGGATTGACACCGAACTCGCGGGTTCTGGATATCGGTTGTGGGTTCGGGCGCCTGGGTGCCGCCATGGGCACTTATCTTAATGCCAACGGGTATTATGAAGGTCTCGACATCGTCAAGGGCTGCATCAACTGGTGCGGCGAGAACGTCAAGAGCCCTAACGGCAATGTCAAGTTCAGGCACGCTGACGTATATAATCGCGAGTACAATCCTTCGGGTATGGTGAAGGCCAAGGATTACCGTTTTCCCTTCGCGGATCGTTCGTTTGATGTCGTTGTTCTGATCAGCGTGTTTACGCACATGAACTACGAGGATACTGCTAATTACATGCGTGAAATTTCGCGTATGCTTCGGCCCGGCGGGATGTGCTACGCGAGTTACTACTTCCTCACGCCGGTTTCTCTGGCAGCGATGAAGCTACCGAAATCCACGTTCAACTTTAGATATTCGTTCGGCTCGTATTTCACAGCGAGCAGGCAGACGCCAGAGTTCGCCATTGCCTTCAATGAGACGCTCATTCGCGAATTATATAAAGCATGTGGTTTAGCACCCGAGTTTCGCCCCGGCGAATGGTACCAGGGCAAAATTGGGTCCCAAGATTATATGATTGGGCGCAAAGTTTAGTTTGGCCACCTGGAGCGCCTGAGCCAGTCGGGAGATGATCAGAAGCGCGCGTCCTTGTTTTGTCTTGGCACGAAAAAGAAGTCACCGACGTTCTCGACGATGCGGTCGCTATGCGTTCCACCGTAAAGAGCGGGTAGCCATCCCAGGTCCCGAAATCGAGAGTTGGGATCGTCAAATCGGCTAGCTTCGGGTCGAGAATATTGGCATTCCCTGAGCTGACAAGGTGATTGGAATCGAGGGACTTGACGTAAGCCGACATTTCGCCAGTCCAGGCCGACCGCAAAGCCTCCGGCTGCGCATTGCCTTCGTTCATCAGCTCCCAGGCCATGATGGTCGGGTCGTCCCGGCAGGCAAGCCCGGTGAGCGGGTTGACGCGTTGCACGACGTGGCGGACCCAGGCCCTGTAGTCCCGCTTCGTGCGTGGGTCATCGAAGAAAAACGTCGACTCGTCTTGGCTCCCGCACCAGGCCCGCATCTGCTGGGCGCCACCCGACAAGTTGTCCGCGGCGCTCACGGCTGCCGGAACAGATAGCAACGCGAACACTGACACACGCGATCCGGCATTGCGCAGCGTGTATTTCGTCCGCTGCCAGCCGATTGTCATCCCTGCATGTGGCTCTCGCCTGGGGGCCGAGTGCAATGGTTCCGAGGGATTACCCCCTCTGCCCTCGCACGGCCCGGCGCCGTTCGGGCATAGTGGTGCTAGGCCGATAGCGGTCGCTCGAGTATGGAACCCATGCTGTCAGACACCGCTCCCAACCAAGAGTTTAGCTCTTCGCATCGGGGAGTCCCTGCAGTCGTAGTAGGTGGGGAGCTGAATGGACTCGGGGTTTGCCGCAGCCTCGCCCTGGGCGGAATGCCCGTTTGGGTGGTCGACCGCAAGCGATCGAACCCCGCGTTGTGGTCGCGCTACGCCCAGCCCGTCCTGGCAGACGCCCTGCATGGCCATAGCTTCGTGGTCTTCCTCCGCGATCTTCGGAGACGAATCGGCGAGCGGCCCTTCCTGGTCGTCACGGATGAGCTGGCACTTCTTACGATCTCGGAGTACCGCAAAGAGCTGGAGGGGCTTTACCACTTCCGCCTCCCAACTCACGATACAGTTATTATGCTGCACGACAAAGCCAGGTTCCACGAGAGCGCCGGTGAGCACGGCTGGCCAGTGCCGAACGGCGTGGTCGTGCGGGACCTCGCGGGCGTTCGCGAGATCGCGTCGCTCCGCCTGCCGATGATCCTGAAACCCGCCGACAAGCGCCATTTCCACGAGGGACATGCTCCTCGCCTGATCACCGCGGAGAGCTACGCTGACGCATTCTCGGCCGCCGAGAGGCTGCTGGCTCAGACCGGCGAGGTCTTGGTGCAGGAGACGATCGAGGGACCCGACGACAACATCTATTTCTGCCTGTTCTACCGGGGACGCAACGGCGAGACGCTCGGCATGTTCACCGGGCAAAAACTAGCCAGCACGCCGCCGGGCACCGGGAGCACGGCGTTCTGTACGGCCGCAGCAAACGAGGAGTTGGAACGCACCACGAAAAACCTTCTCGATCAGGTTAACTACTTCGGATTTGGCGGCGTCGAGTACAAGCGAGATACGAGGAGCGGACGCTTTCTGATAATAGAGCCGACGGTCGGGCGCACCGACTGGCAGGAGGAGTCGGCGACGCTCGTCGGCGTCAATATCCCGCTGATAGCCTATCGGCATGAACTCAACCTGCAACCATTGCCGGCCGGCCCGGTTGACGGCCGCGTGGTCTGGCAGGGCTCATGGATCGAGCGGATCCGCTTTGGCGCGAAGCCGATCCCGCCTCGCTCTGTAGTGGTGGATGGCTTCTGGCGCCGGGACGATCCGCTGCCGGCCCTAGTGCATTACCCGTGCGATGTGGCGCGCGCTGTGGCTTTTTATCTGCCTCCCTGGCTCGCAGGTCCGCGGCGGACAGTTGGCAAGGCGCATCGCTCGAGGTGGTTCTCGTCAAAGCCGTCGTCTTTTTGAAATCCGCCGTGAGAACAACAATGCGCATTTGCTTGAGTCTCGATCCGTCGCGTCCGATGCGCTGGCATCTGTGGCTGGCAGAGGCGCTTGCTGAAGTGCCAGGCAACGATATCTCCTGCGCCTTCGCGGCCGGCTGCCGCCCGATGCCGTTGATCTTCCGTCTGCTGCTCGAACTCGAACGACTACTCTATGGCTTTCGTGTCAACGGCGCCATCGACTTCGTCGAGGCGGCGCTGCGATGCCTGCCGCCGCCTCCGGTCGACCAAGTGGATGTCGTGATCGATTTGAGCGGTGCGGAATCGCTCCCGTCGGGACGGCGCGTGCTGACGCCGCTCTTCAACGGCATACCGGGCGAGATCGGAGTCATGGCGGCCTTGGCGAATGACCAGGACTCTCTTGTCGACCTGCACGACACGGCGCGCCCGTCGCAGCCGTGGATGGCGCGTCCGGCCAGTGTGGACCGTGAAGTGTTCGCAGCGAGTCTCGATAGCGTCCTCTCCTGCGCTGTGGCGCTGATCCTAAAAGCCTTGCGCGAGGAAACCAGTTCAGCTGCGTCCGTTGTCGCCGGCCCACGGACGGCCGTGCCTTCGCCCGGCGCGCTTTCGGCCATTGCATGGGAGACTGGCACGGTGGCGTCGAAGGCAATCAAGTTGTTGGACAGCTTGGCGAGAGGCGGCAGGACGTGGGGGATTGGCTGGCGCTTCGACCATGCGGCGAGTCTGCTCGACAAAGGCGGAGCGTCCTTCACGGTGCTCACCGGGGAAACCGGCAGCTACCTTGCCGACCCGTTCCCGTTCCGGCACCAGGGGCAGGATTTCATCTTCGTCGAACAGTACCTCTACTCAAAGAACCGGGGGTGCATTGCGGTCGTGAAAGTGGACCCGCGCGGGACCGCCGGCGAACCCCAGATCGTCGTGGAGGAGCCGCACCACCTCTCGTACCCGTTCGTGTTCGAGCAGGACGGGCAGGTCTGGATGATCCCCGAATCGGGGGCGGCCAGGAATGTCAGTCTCTACAGGGCAGTCGAATTCCCGTACCGGTGGACGCGGGAGGCCTGCCTGATCGACGGCATCGAGGGCTACGACACCACACCGCTTTACCATGAAGGCGGCTTCTGGTTTTTCGTCAGCCCCAGGCTGTGGAGGTCCACGTCCTGGGATGTCCTCAGTCTCTACCGTGCCGAGAGCTTGACCGGGTCCTGGACGCCTCATGCCGCAAACCCCGTCCTGATCGATGCCGCGCTCAGCCGCCCTGCAGGCGCTGTCATCCGACACGGCGGACGGACGCTGCGCCCGGTCCAAGACTGCGCGCGCGGCTATGGCGGTGCGGTGACGTTCTGCCGGATTGATGCCCTCGGTGAGTCGGAATTTCTCCAAACCCCCGTCGGTCGTATTCGATCCGGAGCATTCGGTTGCCACACCTACAATCGGCGGTCCGGTCTGGAGGTGATCGACTTGTTCGGTCATATCCGTGGATTGCAAGAGGTCACCACCTCGTATCGATTGCTTATACCCGACGCGCCGGTCGCAGTACCGCGTAGGCAGCCCCTCTCTTGACCGGTCTGCGGGCAGCTGCTCGAGCGCAACATACGCCGCCCGCAAAGGGCAGGGTGCTCTCGACCCTTCTCGGGGACACAACAAACTCGGAAAATCACGGCTGAGCGACGGAGCGAGCTCATCTGCGCTCGCCGTCCGAACAATCGGCGCGCTCTGGTAAGCTATCGGCGTAGTCTGTCTTCTCGCCGACCGAATACATCAAATTCCTTTCGCCAAAGCGACTCCGATGCTCTAGAGGCGGCCGCCGGTCGATGCATGTCCGTGCTGGCGTCGAAGGGGCCTGAAGTCTAACGGGCTTGGCAAAGCTGCCAACACAGCTGCTGAAGACGATCGTTGCCTCCGCCGCAGATGGGCATGGTTCGAAACAACCTTATGGGATACCCCAAGAGAGTTACTCACCTATTGTTTTGTTACAACCATATATTGTTCTTCCATTTCGAGTATGCATCAGCAATGCTCCCGCGTCAAAGATTAGATCGCCACAAGCGTACTAAATATTCTTGATATTATCTCCATTTAGTATGATCGGGAGTCCGCACTATGGTTGGATCAAGCACATCCGTGGATGTGGCGGTCATTGGAGCTGGCCCCTACGGCTTGTCGCTGGCCGCGCATTTGCGTGGGAACGGTGTGGAGCACCGGATTTTCGGGGAGCTCATGGGGTCATGGAAGCACAACATGCCGCCCGGTATGCTGCTCAAATCCTATCCCTGGGCGTCGAGCCTGTCGGATCCGTGGTCCCAATTCGCACTGAAGACGTTCTGCGCCGAGCGGGCTCTGGACTATCATGACGAACTCATTCCCTTTTCGCTCAGCCGGTTTATTGAGTACGGCGAAACCTTTCAGAGGCGTTACGTCCCCTTAGTTGAGCGCAAGACCCTGATGGCGCTGGAGCCCGGCGCTGGCTGCTTTCGCGCCACTTTCGATGACGGCGAGATAGTCCATGCGCGCCGCGTAGTGGTCGCGGTCGGCCTACATCCGTTCAAACGGCTGCCGTACCAGGCGGCGCATCTGCCCGCCGACCTATGCTCGCATAGCGGTGAGTACGGCACTCTGGAGCCGCTGGACGGCAAGGAAATCATCGTGGTCGGATCCGGATCATCGGCGTCCGATCTGGCGGCGCTGCTCTACGAACGCGGGGTCTCGGTTTCACTCGTTGTGCGCCGACGGCAGCTGGATTTCGCCGGTCGCCCTCGCCCCCGAACCCTGTTCGAGCGCACCGTCGCCCCAATGAGCGGCATCGGCCCCGGCTGGACCTTGGCGACCTGCGCCAAATATCCGCAATTGATCCAGCTTCTGTCGAAGGATTTGCGAGTCTGGCTTGCCAACATCAGGACGCTCGGACCCATTGGCGGCGCCTTTATGAAGGACCGGGTTATCGGGAAATTGCCGGTGTGGGTCGGTCACACGCTTCAAAGCATCGAGACACGCGACGGCAAAGTGCTACTCGATGTGATGGACGCCAGTGGCGCGCGGCGTTCGATGCCGGCCGACCACGTCATCTTCGCGACCGGCTACAAGATCGATGTGGGGCGGCTAGGTTTCCTGAACCCAACGCTGTTGCGCCAGATCCGCGTGGTTGAGGGCGCGCCGCAGTTGTCGGCTCATTACGAGACCTCGGTGCCCGGCCTGCATTTCATTGGTCCCGCCGCCGCGAACAGCTTCGGCCCAGTGTGTCGATTCGTATACGGGACCTACCACCCGGCCCATCATCTCGCCAAACACCTATCGGCAGTCTTGGCGCGCTGCCAGTCCGCCTCCTGGGTCCCATCGTACGACCTCAAAGCGCTGTCATGAACGCGCGTCTCGCCAGCATTCTCGCCCCTGCCGGTGCCGTATCGCCGCCTGACCCAATTAATTTCGCGCTGCAGCGATCGCTGACTCTGCCCCGGGTCAGCTTCGTCGTCCCGACGCTCAATGAAGCCGAGAACCTCCCTTGGCTTCTGCCGCGCATCCCGAACTGGGCCCATGAGGTCATTATCGTGGATGGTCGTTCGACTGACGACACGGTCGCCGTCGCGCGCCGCCTGCGCGAGGACGTGAAGATTGTCATGGAACCGCGGCGGGGCAAGGGCGCTGCGCTGCAAGCGGGATTCCTGGCCGCCACAGGCGACATCATCGTCATGCTGGACGCTGACGGCTCGATGGTCCCGGAGGAGGCGATCGTCTTTGTCAGTGCGCTGATGGCCGGCGCGGATCTTGTGAAGGGTTCACGCTTCATCCAGGGCGCCGGCACCGACGACATGTCGCTGTTCCGGATGTTCGGCAACAGGGGGCTGACCCTGTTCGTGCGACTGCTCTACGGCGGTTGGTTCTCCGATCTATGCTACGGATACATAGCCTTCTGGACCAGGCACGTCGCCACGCTTGACTGCGATTGCGACGGGTTCGAGATCGAGACCCTCATCAACGTGCGGGCCTTGAAGAACCATCTCAATATCGTGGAGGTGGCGAGTTTCGAGGCTTCGCGCATCAGCGGTGTGAGCCATCTGCGCGCCATGCCGGACGGCTGGCGCGTCCTGAAAACCATCCTGCGCGAGAGGGTGCACCAACAGCGCAGGCGGAGCGCGACAGCCTGTGTTGTCGGTGGACAGACCTGATGCGAATTCTGATGGTTGCCGCTCGCTGCTATCCGCTCATAGGCGGCATCGAAACTCACATCCAGGAAGTCGGTCCCCGCTTGGTGGCGCGCGGCCACGTGGTCGACGTGCTCACCACCGATCCCTCGGGGGAGTTGCCGGTTGAGGAGGAGGTGCGCGGCATGCGCGTGCGGCGCGTGCCGGCTTGGCCGAGGGAGCTGGACCTCTATTTTGCGCCCGGCATTTATACCGCGATCCGGCGCGGGACTTGGGATCTGATCCATTTCCAAGGTTACAACACCTTCGTGGCGCCGATCGGACTGCTCGCGGCCGTGCGCGGGGACCTGCCGTTCATCCTGACCTTCCATAGCGGCGGGCATTCCTCCCCGCTGCGCAACACCATGCGCGGCACGCAGCACGCGCTGCTCCGGCCGCTGGTGGCCCAGGCCGCGCGGCTGATTGGCGTCTCCGAATTTGAAGCCAGCTTCTTCAGCAGGAGGATGGGCGTGCCGCCAGAACGGTTTGTCGTCATCCCGAACGGCGCCGCGATGCCGGCTGCGAGCCCCGGCATCAAGGTCGATCCGCACCTGATCGTCTCGGGCGGCAGGCTCGAGCGCTATAAGGGCCACCACCGGGTGATTGGGGCTTTGCCCGAACTGATCCGCAGGGTGCCAGACGCGCGGCTGCACGTCGTCGGTACAGGCCCCTATGAGGGAGAGTTGCGGCGCCTCGTCGCGACGCTCGGCCTTGAGAAGCAGGTCGCTATCGAAGCCATCCCCGGATCCGAGCGGCAGAAAATGGCAGACCTTCTGGCGGGGGCTGCGCTGTTCGTGCTGGTCAGCGACTACGAAGCCCATCCGATCGCCGTAATGGAAGCCCTGTCGCTGCGCCGTCCGGTCCTTGTTAGCGACACGGCCGGGCTGCGGGAGCTGGCCGCCAAGGGCCTGTGCAGGGCGATTCCGCCCAACGCCGGCCCGAAAGAACTGGCCGCTGCCATGGCCGATGAGCTGAAGGCCCATCGGGAGGTCCCGGATTTGGCGCTACCGGACTGGGATGCCTGCGCTCAAGCGCTGAGCGACGTTTATTGTGATGTTCTGAGCAGCCGATCCAGGGTCCGCTTGCCCCCCGGTGGCGTGATGTCTTGGCCTCCTGCTACAGAGGTATGAGCCTGATGGTGCCAGCTCATTTCACCGCGGGAGCTCGGATCAGCCCACTCCGGGCCGGGATACGGTTCGTCTCGGCCGTTATCGGCCCCGACCTTCGCGGCGGCAGCGTCGAGACCCCGCCGCAACGGGCCAACGTCGGATGGATCGCGGTTCTGTGCCTGACGATTGCCACGGCTCTGCTCCTGGTCGTGGCCGGGCACGCCGCCGGGCGTCGGGCCTATGACGTTGCGCCGCTTTTCTTCTGGTCCGGAGTCGTCCTCCTGGTCGTCCCTACCAGCCTGCGCATAGCTTGGCCGATGCTAGCCCGGGGTGAGCGCCTCTTCCTCCTGTTTCTGCTTGCCGAAGCCCTGTTCTATTACAAGGCGGTCTATTCCCCGACGAGCTTCATCAATCATGACGAGTTCTTGCACTGGATCGCAGCCGACGATCTTATGACGGCCCGCCGCCTATTTCTATCCAACCCGCTTCTCCCGATCGGGCCAACGTATCCCGCCTTGGAAATCCTTTCGACGGCGATCGTCAATCTGACGGGATTGCCATTGTTTGTCGCGGGGACGCTATTGTTGATCGTCCTCAGGGGCACGTTCATCGGTGCTCTGTTTGTGTTCTTCGAAAGCATCACCGGATCGCCGCGGATCTCGGCCATAGCCTGTCTGGCCTATATGGGCTGCTCAACCTTCGTCCTGTTCGAGTCGATGTTCTCCTACGAGAGCCTCGGCATCGTGCTGTGCGTGCTGACCTTCGCCGTCGAGGCAGCGTCCAAGGATCTCGTTGGGCGACCGAGGCTGAAGGCGCTCGGGCTGATTGCCTTGCTGTTGGCGAGCCTCGCGGTCACGCACCACCTTTCGGCCGCTTTCACCGCCAGCTACTTCGGAGCACTGGCGGCCCTTGAGGCTTTGCGCCGACACGGCCCCTCGCGGATCAAGGCCAGGACCGCCGCAGGCGTCACCGCGCTGTTGGCTATAGCCCTGCCTCTCCTTTGGATACTGGCCCATGGCAATCCTCTCACAAGCTATCTCGGTCCTGTGGTCGAAACCGGCTTCAACACATTGCTCGGAAAGATCCTGGGCGCGCCTACTCCACGCTCGGAGCACCTCGGAGCGCCGACCCAACCCCTGAGCATGCACCTGACCACCTTGCTCGCGATCCTGCTGTTGGCGCTCGGGCTGGCGACGGGCTTCTTTCGGTCGCTGGCCATGGCAGCGCCGAGTGATGCGCGGACAGGTTGGCGTTCGATCCACGACGTTCTGAAGCGCCGCTGGCGCGACAGCCGCATAACGCTCCTCACCTTTATTACCTTACTGTTTCCGGTCTCGCTGGCCTTCCGGTTGACCAACGCTGGATGGGAAATCGGCAACCGCCTGGGAACATTCGTGTTCATCGGCGTCGGGTTGGTCGTCGCGGTGAGTGTCGTCCAGTTCTGGGAGGGACGCACGCCGCGCGAGTGGCGCAGCGTCGCACCGGCCGTTGCGCTGGCGGCCATCGTCCTGGGCGGCGTCACGAGCGCTACGCTCGACCCCTTGCGTGGACGCTACAGGGTGGCGGCCGACCAGCAATCGATCGAATCCATGGGGATCGAAACCGCTCTCTGGACCAAGGAATGGCTCAAGCCCGGCAATCGCTTCACCGCCGACCGCACCAATCGCCTGCTGCTCGCCGGCTACGGGCGGCAGGATGCCAGGGTCAACATCGTCCAAGGCGTCGATGCAGCGCGCATTTTCGAGGCCAAGGAATTGGTGCCTGACGATCTTTACGCCTTGGCGAGGGGCGACGTCGATTTCCTGCTGGTGGATCTGCGCCTGTCCACAGCCATCCCGGTGCTCGGCTTCTACTTCGAGCCGTGGCAAGCGCAGCAGGGAACGCCGCTCTCGGGCGCACAGCTGCTCAAGTTCAACAACATCAAGGGTATCACGCGCATCTACGACAACGGCTGGATCGTCATCTACGATGTGAGGGGATTACATGGGAATTCCTAGCAACCGGGACCTTGCGGCCGCCTGCCTGTGGGCAGCGGCCACGATGGCGGCCGTTGCGGTCAGCGACAGCTTGCTCCTCCGTACCTCCCTGGGCGCGCCGATGGTATTGCTCGTCTCGGGCCACGCGGTGCTGCGGGCTCTTGGCGTGAGAACCACCTCCGCGTCGGAACATCTCGTCTACGCGGTCGGAGCAAGCCTCGCTGCCGGCATCGCGGGGGGCTTTGCCCTGAATGCCGTAGGCTTCCTCACGCCGCTCGGCTGGGCGGTGTGGTTCGGGACCGTGACGGCCGCCGCGGCGCTGGTGGCGGTCCGCTGCGACGCTCCCGATCGGCCAGCCTGGCCGGCTCCGCCGCGGCTCCGGCTCTGGCAGGGTGCCGCACTGATGCTGGCGGTGCTGGTGGCGACCGGAGCCTATGCGCTGGCCGTCCGGGACGAAGCGGCCTACCGGGAATTCAAATACACCGAGTTCTGGATGTTGCCATCGCCCAATGGCGAGCCCGACCTGCTCACCGTCGGCATCAGAAGCGCCGAGACCCGAGCTCAGCGATTCGACTTGGAAATCACCCTCGACGGGCAACCGTTCGCCATCTTCCAATCGCTCACCATCGCGCCGGGCGACACCTGGGCCCGGGAAATCTTGGTGCCCGTCTCGGCAACTCGCCAGACGGCGGAGGCGCGGCTCTATGGGCCGGAACACGACCGACTCTATCGCCGCGTTTCGACGCTGGTGCCGCCCATCTGAAACGAGGCTTGCCATGCGCATCCTGCTACTGTCGCAGTTCTATCCTCCGGTGATCGGGGGAGAGGAGCGGCACGTCCGCAACCTCGGCACGGCGTTGGCGCAGCGGGGCCATCATGTCAGCGTCGGGA
Organism: Mesorhizobium sp. M1365; assembly: GCF_040317865.1. Lineage (NCBI taxonomy): Bacteria > Pseudomonadati > Pseudomonadota > Alphaproteobacteria > Hyphomicrobiales > Phyllobacteriaceae > Mesorhizobium > Mesorhizobium sp. M1365. The sequence goes on along the minus strand of NZ_JAMYLG010000015.1, from coordinate 81,548 downwards.
CCTTGATGCATCCCGGATCGCCCGCAACCGAGCTGGACGGCGCGGTCCGCGTGCACCGCTTGCGCGGCACGCTCCAGCGTCTGTCAGGCCTCCACACCGATCCCGAGCGCCGCCACGCACCACCTTTCCCGGATCCCGAACTGGTGCTAGCCCTGAAGCGGCTGGTCGCTCAGGAGAGGCCGGACATCGTCCACGCCCATAACTGGATTTACGCGTCCTTCCTGCCGGTCAAAGTTCTCAGTGGGGCACGCCTCGTGGTCACGCTGCACGACTACGGCCTTGTCTGCGCCAAGAAGAACTTCATGCACTTGGGGACCCATCTCTGCAGTGGCCCAGCACCGGCCAAGTGCTTACCTTGCGCCACCGGGCATTACGGAGCCGTAAAGGGAGCCGCGACAACGTTGAGCAACTGGGCGTCGAGCTTCGCCGCTCAGCGCCTGGTGGACCGCTTCATCGCGGTGAGCCACGCCGTGGCGCGTCACACCGGACTCACCCGAGGCCGCGCCCGCTATGAGGTCATCCCCAACTTCGTGCCCGACGACATCGGGGTGCTTGGCCCGGAAGATCCCTGGCTGCGGGAGGAGCTGCCTGTGGATGGGTTCATCCTGTTCGTCGGCGACATGATGCGCCTCAAGGGCATTGGCGTTCTCCTGCAAGCCTATGCCAGCCTGGAGCGGCCGCCGCAACTGGTCCTGATTGGGCGGCGGGCCCCCGATACGCCAACCGAGTTTCCGCCAAACGTTCACGTCTTCAGTACGTGGCCGCATTCCGCCATCATGCACGCATGGCGGCGCTCGCTGTTCGGCGTGCTGCCATCGCTGGGACCCGAAGCCTGCGCGACGGTCATCATGGAAGCGATGGCGTCCGGCAAGGCAGTCATCGCAACCGATGTCGGCGGCATGCCGGATATCGTCGATCATAGCGAAACAGGGCTTCTCGTGCCGCCCGGTGACGCGCATGCCCTGGCGCAGGCGATGCAAACACTTCTGGAAGACCGCGCCCTGCTGGCCCGCCTAGAGGCGACAGGCCTCGCCAGGGTGGGGCGCCTCAAAGCCGGAGTGATTGTGACCCGGATCGAGCAGGTCTACCGGGACGTCCTGCGCCCAGCCGCCGGCACGTCCGCGGTGCGGGCGCGCCAACTCTCGAAAGACCCATCATGCCGGTAGATCTCGCCGTGACCGCACTTAATGGCGTGCGCCGGGCGCTTCAAAAGAACGCCACACTCCTAACGAATTCCGGCGCTCTGGCAATCGGAACGATGGCGGCGGCCGGTCTTGGGTTAATCTATTGGTTGCTCGCCGCCCGGCTGTTTCCGCCGGAGGTGATAGGCAAGGCCTCTGCCCTCCTGTCCGTGATGGGGCTGGTCGGTCTGTTGGGGGAGGCCGGGCTCGGGACCCTGCTGATGGGCGAAATCGTTCTGCACCCCGGCAAGGAGCGCGGCCTCGTGGCCGCGGCAGCGTCCGTCGGGGTGGCGCTGGCGATTGGCTTCGCCTTGTTGTTTGTCTTCGGGGAGGCGTATCTCAACATCTCGGCCGGGCCGATCGACGGTTGGTTCGAGGGCGTTGCGTTCGTCGTCGGCTGCTGCCTGACCGTTCTCAGTGCGGTGGTCGATCAGGCGCTCGTGGGCAACTTGCGCAGCACCGGCAGGATGATCCGGCAAGTGCTGTTCTCCACGTTCAAGCTGATCCTGATCGCCGCCGCCGCAGCCGCTGGCTACGCCTCCAATGCCGCGATTCTTCTGACCTGGGTGGCCGGTATGCTGGCCTCCTGGATCGGCGTCGATCTCTTGACCCGGGGTGGCGCGCGTCACCTCGTTGGGCTCCCCGATTTCCCGCTGCTGCATACGCTCCGACGCAAGGTCTTCGACCACTACACGCTCGATGTGGCCGTGCAGACCTCGGCTCTCATCATGCCGTACCTTGTGCTAATTCTCCTGTCGCCGGCCATCAATGCCGCCTTCGTATCGTTGTGGATGCTGGTGTCCATGGCCTCGATCATTCCCGCAGCCATGGCTACGGCCCTGTTCCCCGTGGTTAGAGCAAGCCCGAAACAATCCAGGCACTACATCCTTTTGTCGCTAATGGCGTCATTGCTCTTCTCAGTGGTCTTCGCCGCCTTCATCTTAACCTATTCGCAGCAGATCCTTGCGGTCTTCAATCCGGCCTATCCTGAGATCGCTGGTCCGAGCCTGCGCTTTCTCGGCTTTAGCCTGCTGGGATTAACGCTCAAATTTCATGCCTGCACGCTGGCGCGGCTGAGCGATACGATGCGCAAGGCATCTCGCTGGTTCACGCTTGGGGGATTACTGGAACTGTGCTTCGTGGTCGCGGGGGCGAAGCTTGATGGGCTTCAAGGCCTGGTCATAGGCTGGACGCTTGCCGTCAGCGTCGAGGGTGCATGTGCGGCCCTGATTTTGGCCTTCGCGATGAAACTGGATACTGCCGCCGGCCCTATGCACCAAGGGCCGCCGCCGGTTGCGTCGCCATCTGAGACATGAGGAGACACCGGTTATGGCGCAAGGTTACCGACCGCAATTGGATGGCCTGCGGGCCATCCCGACAAGCGAGAATTCTTTATCGCGCGCGCGTACTGCGCCACGCTATCCCCATCCCGGCAGCTCGACCGCGATTGGAAGCAATCTTGCTTACAGGCTCGGCAAGTTGAAAGACCTCGGACTGCTGCAGGGAGTCTGGCTCGACTGCGGCTGTGCCGACGGCGGCTACACCGAGGCCCTGGTCGCCTGGGGTGCCCGGAAAGCCATTGGTGTCGATCCTGAACGATCGAGGATCGACGAGGCCATCGCTCGCAAGCTGGCGAATGATGAGAGGCTTAATCGGCGGCCAAATGCGATCGAATACCACTGCTGCACCGACGACTTCCCATTACCGGATGCCTCTGTCGATGCGACATTGTTGAATGAGGTTCTTGAGCACGTCGCCGACGAGGCGGCCACGCTGCGCGAAATTTGGCGGGTCCTGCGGCCCGGTGGTCATCTGGTCGTGATGAGTCCAAATCGCTGGTTTCCATTCGAGGGCCATGGGATGCGGTTTCTAGGCCGCAATTTCGGGTTCCCTATCCCACTGCTTCCTTGGCTACCGAGTTCGTGGTCGGCTCGCGTTATGGCGGCACGGAACTACTGGCCCCATGAATTGCGCAATATCGTGGCCGCGGCGGGTTTCGAGATACAGAAGGTCGACTATGTGCTGCCGGTATTCGAGCTTTATCAATGGCTGCCGGCTGGCGTGATATCGACCTATCGGCAGCTCATCCCACGGATCGAAAAAACGCCTTTGCGGAAATTCGGCGTTTCAACCCTGGTCGTAGCGACCCGCCCCGTCACTTGAGTGGCGACACCCAGCTTCGAAGACCGGCGCTCCACTCCGCCAGCCATGACGAATTGAATTCGAGTTGAAACGAACTGGAGAGCAGGATGGCTTCACGACATCTCCCGGCTGGGATGCTGCGTGCGCGACTGATCGCGGGGGCGAAGCTTGCCGGATTTCAAGGCCTTGGTCCTGGGCTGGACGCTCGCGTCAGCGTCGACGCTCCATGTGCGGCCCTAACGCGATGAAACTGGATTCTGCCGCCGGCCCTGTGCACGGAGGCCGTCGGTTGTGTCGCCACCTGAGACTTAAGGAGACACCGGTCATGGCGCAAGGTTATCGACCGCAATTGGATGGCCTGCGAGCCATCGCGATCGGACTCGTCGGCGTCGAGCACTTCGGCGGGCCGTGGGTCAGAACGCACTTCCCCATCGGGGCGGGAGCGCTGGGCGTCCACCTGTTCTTCGTCCTGAGTGGCTTCCTAATCACGCGCAACTTGCTGTTCAGACTGGAGCAAGCCCCTGCGGGCGAAGTCATCCGCAGGTTCTACATCGGCCGCGCGGTACGGCTCATGCCAGCCTACTATCTGACCCTGCTGGTCCTGTTCGTGCTGGGCGTGCCCGAGGTTCACGACTTCATTCTCTGGCATCTCACGTACACGAGCAATTACCTCGCGGCTTCCGGCGGTCCCCTGCTGGTGTTCTGGTCCCTAGCCGTGGAGGAGCAGTTCTACCTGTTGCTGCCCATGCTGGTTCTGCTGTCCGGGCGCGATGCCGTGCGAGTGGCGGTATTCCTGATCGGCACCGGCTTCCTGTTGCGCACGTTGGTTCTGGCCACCCCGATCGATCGGTTTGCCTTCGAGCTCTCGATCTTCGGCAAATTCGAGATCCTAGGGTTTGGTGTGCTCATCGGCGCGTTATCCTATGCCGCGTCGAGGGAAGGACGCCGTCTCCGAGCCGGTCTGGACTGGTGGTGCGCCGGCTTGGCATGCCTCGCGTTCCAGTGCGTCGCCTCGTACGTCGCGGGCAACGGCATCCTGCGGCACCTCACTTTCAATCTGACGGTTGGGATCTTTTTCGCGCGGCTGGTGGTGGACGCCGACGCGGAGCTGCCAGGCTTACTCGCGTGGTTCAGCAGCTTTAGGTTCGTGCGCTTCGTCGGCAAAATCTCTTATGGCATCTACCTGACGCACGTGTTTTTCCTGAAGATTTTTCAATCGAGCGCGGTCGTAGAGCGGTTCGGAACCATTCCCCTTTGGGCTCAAGGGCTGATCGCCATCGTGCTGAGTCTGTGCGTTCCGACCATCTCATGGTTCCTGATGGAGTCTCCGCTGCTCAGACTGAAGGAGCGGGTGCTGGAGGGACGCGACGCCGCTCGCCTTGAGTATGGCCAATCCGGCCGTCAGTCGCGTCGGCAGGGGCAGCCGGCTGGGATTGCCGTCAAAGCCCAGTCGGATGTCGGTCGGGAGCTGTGAACCGGCGTAATCTAATTTAGGTGTCCGATAGAGGGCGAAAACCAGCTAAGGCGACTCCAAGGCATCCTCTCGAACCGTGGCGGTCCTGAGCGTCGCGGTGCCGGCGACTTCGTGGTACCTGATGCTGTACGGAAGTCCCGCCCTGGTGGGCAAGTCCTGGAAGTCCCGGCGCCCACGTCCCGAGTCAGGCGCTATTATTTGGTGGCAACTGCCGTGATGCCCATCAGGATGCCGGCCAATTGAATGCGCCGCAACCGAGCCGGAAGCCGTTGCAGAGCCCGTTCGATGCCGTGCAGCAGCCGGTAGGGCGGCGTGGCGAGCCAATATCCGGCGACCACCAGCGGGAACTCGACTGGCCGAAAGCCGGCCTGGAGCATGAGGGCGCGCAGTGAGCGGTAGTCGTATTCCCGCATGTGCATGCCCGTCGCCACCTCGTCGAAAAAAACCGAGATATCGTGCGGCCCCGTAACTCCGCTCGGGGTCGTGCACACATAGTGCCCCCCGGGCCTGAGCACCCGGTGGATCTCCCGGAGCTGAGCCTCGGCGTCCTCCACGTGCAGATGCTCCATGACCTGGTCCGAATGCGCCAGATCGACGGAGTTGTCCGCGAGCGGGATCTCGACCCCGTCCGTCTTCAGGAAGCGGAAATTGGCCGGAGCGGCGGCGAAATCCACCAGGGCGTCCGTGACATCGAGGCCCAGCACCTCACGAGTGATCCCGGACATCGCGAGGGGCAGCGAGGCGTCACCGCAGCCGATCTCCAGGTACACGTCGCCGCGCCCCATCAGAGGCTTGAGGACCCTGACCTGTTTCGCGATCCGGTCCGGGCGCGAGCCGACGGCGGCTTTTTGCGGATGGTCCAGCAGGCTGTTGAACAGTTCCGAATAGACTTCGGGATAGAGTCGAGAGCGCTCGTCGCGGCAAGCGGCCCGCAGCCGATCCGCGAGCCGGCGTTCGAGTTCGTAATGCGCGATCAGGCGCTCAGGTTGCCGTGTATCCTTCCAGCGCCGCTGGATCGCAACATAGTCAGGCTTCAACTTTGTCAACACGTGCTCCCATTCGATTTGGCCGCTTCTTGGGGCCGAGTCCGATGAGATCCTGGCGACCCGGCCGGCGAGGTCGACCCGGCAGCTGAGCGGCCCAGCGCAAGGGCCCTCCCGTGCAGAACAATCACCCTTGCTGTGGGCATCAAATCGGACCGATCCTCTACTCTCTCACCACGCGGGCAGGCTCGACGTCGTTGGGGTTGGACGCGGCCGGCAAGCTCTCGCCAGTAGGCGACGGGGGTGGGACCGGTGAACCGGCCGGCTCTCTTGGCTCGTTTTCGCCCTCGATGATGTTGACGAGGTCGCCTGGCTGCAACAGGGTCATCCCGCCGGACTCGATGCTGACCGGCCCGGCTGCCGATTGCCGCACGATTCGATAGGTCAAGCTGTTCGCATCCTTCGCAAACTGGGCGCGGGTCACCGGCAACGCGTACAGGACGCCTTCGCTGACGTTCAACTCGCGCACATTGGCCGCGATCTGGCTCTGCGTGCTCTCGATCTCGATCTCCAGATCGTTCCTGAGGTCGGCTCGGGCTCGCAACACCTCAGACTCCAGCGAAGCGAGGCGCTGCTTGGCGCTTGCGTATTGGTTGAGGGCGTTCTGCCTACGCTGCTCCGCGTCGGACAACTCACTCTGGATCTGATCCATCACTGTTATGCTGAGAACTTTGCGGTCCACGAGCGTTCGCATGCTGTTGACACGCTGCTGGCGTAGCTTGACGAGTTCGTCGAGCGACCCCATGCGCCCATAAGCGACAACATCCTGCCTGGCCGCCTCCAGTGCACGCATGGTCGCGCGCTCGCGATCCTTGCGGGCCGTGGCGATGCCCTTGCGCCGGTCGCTCTGCTCGTCGACACGGTTCGCAGCTTCGGTCGCGCCGGCCAGCTCCAGCAACTGGCGCGGGATAGCGGGTGCCGTACCGTCGCGCTCGGCCTTCAGAACCGCCGCGCGCGCGAGCAAGTTCAACATGGCATCGATCGCCCCGCTCCGCTTCTGGGTCTCGCGCACAGCTTCGATCTTCTGCCACGGCTCGCTCTCGGCCCGATCGAGTCCGCCGGCCAGTGCGATCGCGTGCAGGATCGTCATGCCGGTCGCGTACTTGAACGAGCCTGGATTCTTGACCGGCCCCAGCACGTAAACGGGCGGGCGCTCCAGCGGCAGGATATTGACCAGTCCCTTGCGGCCCAGCAGTTGATTGAAGGTTTCCACTAGGTCGGCCTGTACCTGTTGCGTCGACCTGAGGGCGACCGGAATGGAGCCCAGCAAGGGCACGGAAATCGTGCCGTCCTCTTGGACAATATATTCGCCGCTCAGTTCCGGACGCTGCAGGATGCCGCGCAATCCCGAGGATGCGGCCCCCCACTTGTCTTCCTCGACGTCGACGCGCTCGTAGAACGCGACCTTAAGGCGGTCGCCGACGCCGAACACGGCTCCGGTTGGCACGTCTGGCGCCTTACTCAGGGCTTTGGGGCGCTCGGCATTGGTGGCGACGGCAGGGTCGGTGCTCTGCTCGACCATTGCCGCGGCCGATGCATCCGGCCCCTTGCCGAGGGTTTGGGGGTGCCCGGCAATGGTGGGGACGGCAGGGGCGGCGCTCCGTTCGACGAACGTCGCGGCCGACGCATCCGGTCCCGGCACGATCGCGCGGGCGCGGGAGGATTCGGCCGTGGTTTGAACCGGTTGTTCTTGCCAGCTATCGATGGCAGCAGACACCTTCTGCATCACGGCCCCGGAGATGTCCTCGAGCTTCTGTACCACGGGTCCGGAAGCATCCTCGGCCTTCTGCATCACGGCTCCGGAGGCATCCCCAACCCTCTGCGCCAGGGTTCCGGAGGCATCCTCGACCTTTTGCACCAGGGCTCCGGAGGCGTCCTCAACCTTCTGCACCAGGGCTCCGGAGGCATCCTCGACCTTCTGCACCAGGGCTCTGGAGGTGTCCTCAACCTTCTGCATCACGGCCCCGGAGGCGTTCTTGACCGGCTGTGCCGCGGCCCCAGAGGCATCCTCGACCTCCCGCACCACGGGTCCGGAGACATCGTTGACCTTCTGTGCCACGGCTCTGGAAAGAACTTCGATTGCTCCTACTGCTCCTGCCCCCCAGTTTTTGACCGCGGCCCCTCCCAGGGCGGCGAGCCCGGAGAGCCCGAAGACAAGCAGGACGACCTTCCATCCCCCGCGGTCGGCCGCCTGTGACGAGGGAGTGTATTTTGCATCCATGGCCATGGCGCGTGGCTTTCACTTTCAAGTGGCCAGCCCGTCCCGAACTGCCGAGCATCGGTCGACGAGGAAGGCTCTGCCTTATCGTGACCCTTCACCGCCAGCGGCACAACTATCCCTTTGTAGGCACTCCTTCCGGATAAACACCCCGCCGGCGAACTCGTCCAATGAGCAGATTGCTGTGCTGAAGGAGAACCTCTTTGATGGCAAACGCGACAAACGCGATCGAACGCAACGAAGAGCCGGAAATAGCGGTCCGACTTAGCGTCTCGAATCCCCTGCGGCCCCAACATGCGTTCGCAGAATGGCTGGGCCGTCTCCAACTTCGTCGTCCAGGCCTGGAGAACGAGCCGATCACGATCTCCGGCTCCTCGTCCCAAAGCCGATCATTCTGCTATGTCGATGACCTGATCGACGGCTTGACTCGCCTGATGAATGAAGAGGCGACCTCGACGAAGCCGCAATCTTGGCAACACTATCGAGGTAGCAATAGCAGAACTGGCCCGCCTTATCATTTCTCTCGCCGGATCTCACAAGGCTCGAATTCCAGCCCCTGCCAGAGGACTTCCCGGCAGCGCTGCCCCCGATATCGGCCGCCCCAGGGGCCGCGCCAGGCAACTCCTCTATTGCTCACCGCAGGTGCAAGGAGAGGCTCGGCAAACCACCGCCTATTTCGATGCCCGGAGGCATCCGTGCTGTTGTGCGCGCTGCGCCGCATCGCCTTGGCCGACACCCAGTTGCCACTGCCAGCTGTGGCACGTAGCTCGGGCGCTGCTCAGGATCAGCGCGCGCCGCGTCAAGATCGCCTTCTCCTCGGCCTGCGCCGTCATCCCAAAATGGCGGCTGGTCGCGGCGCGGCCCCTTCGCCCGCGGTTCTCCCGCCTGACACGCCGCGCCGCCCCGCGCCAGACCGGCGGCACCACCCACGCCCCACGGGAGACCAACCCCGGCAACTCTCGCGGCCCGCGCATCCGTCGCCTCGATGGTGCTGGCTGCCGCCCGGAGCGGCTGAAAGCCAGGGCTCGCATCCCTCACCAAGCCCTCAAACTTGAGAATCCGGGGTAGCCCTCGACGAAGCTACCCTACGCCTAAAGAGGGTGTTCTTGTCTAGGGTTTTCCTCGCGTAAGGTAACATGGTCAAGAAAGAACTATGCGAGGAGCACCTTGCGAGACGCGCGTTACCTCAATCGCGTCAGGAGAGGCCACGATGACAACGAAATCCTTGATAATCACAAAGTCTTTCACAACAGTGCTTGTCAGCCAAAGTGAGTTACTCCGAGAGGGCCTTGTTTTAATTCTGGATGCAGCAAAGTTTCGCATTATTTTCTCTGCGGCTTGTGTTCACGACCTTCTGCAGAAGCCGCTGCCCAAGCACCGGTCCATCTTGCTCATCATGGATGTCGACCGTATTGATGCAGATGCTGGATTTGCGCAAATTTCAGAATTTAAAGGGATTTATCCGACCAGCCATGTCGTTGCGCTAGCCGATCACTGTCGACCCAACGATATAGTTTCAGCCCTTCGCGCGGGGGCCGACGCGTATTTGACAAAAGTTGCCGCTCACGACACCTTCATCAAAGCTCTCGAATTGGTTATGCTGGGGCAGACGGTTCTACCTGCGGAAACTTCGACGTTTATTCAGGACATAAGACATGGTCTAAAATATGATGAATTAGCAGTACATGAGGTTACAAATGTGGCTCTTGCAATGGAGAACGCTGATCGAGAACCATCAATGCTGTCAGCTCGGGAAGATTGTATTATACGTTGCCTGATCGGAGGGGAGTCTAACAAGACAATCGCGCGCAAGATTAACATCGCCGAAGCGACGGTGAAGGTACACGTGAAGGCCATCCTTCGAAAGATTCGGGTCGGCAACCGTACCCAGGCTGCAGTTTGGGCGATGAACCATGGTATGCTCACTTCCGCTCCTGGCAAAGGCCCGTCAGGGACCGAAAACATGGCTACTCAGCCTTCTCACCATCCGCAAGAGCTACTTGAAGGACAAACCGAGTACCACCTTCTCAAGAACACTCATCCTGTGTGACCGCCTCCGGGTCTTGACAGCGACGGATCGCAATGGGGCGCTGAGGTGGACCCTCCAACCGGACCTCAACCCGGCCTTTAGTGATTGCCGTCGCGGATTTCGCAGACAGATGACGGGTTCATAGCGACGTGGTGCCAACCCAGGCCAAGTTCGATGCCCATCAGGCCCCCGGGAGGTTCAAACAACTGACCTAGAACGTCTTCCGCGATCATCTGGTGCTCGAATGCCGCCCTGAAATGGGACGGCGACCTTTGGCACCCCAGTGCCTACGTGCCGCTCACGGCCGACGTGCTGGAACGCAAGATCGAGCTCCTCGACAAGCACTTCGGAACGCGGCGCTCCAAGGACGGTTCGACCGCCAGACACTCGCTGGGCTTGCGAGGTTGCGCTGGATGGAATGGCACCCGAGCATTTCGCCGAGGCTTTCACGCTCCGGAAGGCAAAATACTTAGCAGTTTGCGAACATTCTCTCGCAAAACTTACGGGGCGATCGTCGAAAAATGGAGTTGGCCTTGAACTCACCGTGCGATCTGCTTAACTAGTTATTCTACAGCGGTCCGGCAACAAGACATCTACAAGCACAGATAGGTACAGAACTAGCACAGATAGTACAGGACTAGCCATGTGCAAGCCGATCGTTTCTACTATCCATTTTGAAGTTGAGGGATTCATCAAAGTGGACAAGACAAAAATTGCTCCTGGATTTTCGTTCAAGAAAGCGCGGATCGGGACGGTCGAGGGCGGAGAGTCCGGGGTTTTGGTGTGGCATTGGGATCAACTGGTCGCGGTCCTTACTCAGATCGACGAGGAAGCCTACTCCACGAAGGGCAAATGGTTCCTCGAGACAGGCTTCGGGCTGCTGAGCGGGCAGCACAAGAATTTCGATACGATCGAAGAAGCCATAAGATGGGTGGCCAGACACACTTTCCCTGACAGTGCAGATGGATCGGCGGATTCAGCGGCAGAAAGTTAACCCGATTTGCGGTCAGCTTCCCGCCTGGCGGAAGTCGCGCATTCCCTTCTCAATCGGTCGTCCGCGAGGCAAGTTTCCTGTCGGCGGGAATCGTCTTGGCTTTGCGTGCCGCCCTGTGCAGGTCTCCGCGAAGCCTTTCGGCGGGACCTAGACCCGTTTGTCAGACGGCCGTCACCTTATGACAGCCGCCTCGTCGCGGGTGAAGCTGACGACCAGAGCGGCATGAGCACTCCACGCCTGAATGTCCTACAGGAACACGGGACGGTATGTCTACGCCGGCTTGCCGTCGGGTCGAGCGCCGAGAGCTTCTGCGGCCGCATGCGGACCACTGCCTCTGACACTGCGCCCTTGGAACAGCTTTCAATAGGACTGCGGAACAACATCATCGCGACGAAGCCGGGCGCTTCGGAGCTCCCCGCCAAAATCCCCTACAGCATACTATCAGGAAGCTCGGGGCAACGAACCCCACTGGGGCGGGGGCCGCTGTATCTCGGGCGGCTCCCGGATGCCACTCACTGCAACGGAGATCCCCCGACTTTCACTAAGACCGCCCGCCGGGATTCACCCGAGGTGGCCGTCTTATTGCTTGGGATACGCTTCGGCAGGAGTTCCTTCCGCGAAGAGATCGTTGACTTTGTAGGCGACTTCCGTGCGGTTGGTCGCCTTCAGCTTCTTCATGATATTTCGGATGTGGACCTTCACAGTGCTTTCGCGCAGGTTCAGTTCGTAGGCGATGATCTTGTTCGCCTTTCCGCGCCGGAGCGCTTGGGCGACCTCGGCCTGCCTGAGCGTGAACATGCCTTTCAAAGGCTGCGTGTCGGGGCTATCCGAACCTATCAGGTGGCGCATGCAAAGGACACTGCTCGCAGGGACGAAGATGCCTCCCGCTGCCGCGAGGTTGATAGCCTCGACACAGACGTCGATTTCGACCGAGGTCGGAATGTAGCCGCGTGCGCCGCATTCGAGAGCGGTCAGTATGTGTGCAAGATCTTCAGTGTCGGCCAGGATAACCACAGGGACTGATTTGAATTCGGACGAAATATGCCTAATCTCGTCTGCGATGCCCTGATCGGTGATCTTTCGGCCGCCAAGGTTGAAGAGTATGGCTGCAAGAGGAGGTGCCGAGCCCTTCTTCACGCGCCATTCATCGATCGAACCCACGGCGGCGATCTCCATGCCGAGTTCGTGGTCCGCGAGAGCCGATGCGAGACACTCGCGGCCTAGAGCCCGTCCGTCCAGGATGAGGAGGCATCCTCTGCCTGCTTGGCCGTGGACACTTTCCGTTCCGCTGGACAGCACTCCTGACCGTTTGGCCGTGTGTTTACGCCGTCCTGCTGTGGAACCCATGTCACTCCCCAATCTTTTCGCACAGGCCGCGTTGCGGCTGCCAAAACACCCCTCATTCTTCGCAATCTGAAAGCTTGAATACGCTGCCCTGTGTTTGAATGCGCTTGTGATTGAACACCCAGCCCTTGTGAAAGCGTGAGCTCACCAGCAGTTTCAGCAGTTCTTCGCCCCTAGCCGAGAACAGCTTGTGCAGCCTATCGTCTATTTATAAGCGTTCTCTAACATAAGTTAATTTTTAGAAAATTTCGCCTCGACGGTCGCCTGAGGACATGTGTTGAGACCGCGTCACCCCCGCCTTGAAGCTCCGCGCGAGTTCGATCGTGACGCGCGGGTCCGGTCAGATTCAATCCCTTTGGCCATGTGCCAACCGTTGAAATGATTCCCGACCGCTTAAGGAATGCCAAGAGGTGGGATAGCTCTGCGAGGTTGACTAACCGGGTACGCGATGATGCCATTCTCAGGATGGGACCGCTCAGCCAAACCCCAAGCCCAGCAGCTATTCGAAGGGAGGATCGGTAGTTCCTCGCGATTGCGGACGAGAATTCCTGAAGGTGGATATTGGCATGACCAGGGCGCAGTTCGTGGCATCCGTGGCCAAGCGCTTTAGGTCCGAGAACACCCGGCTGTATCTGCCGCCGTTTATGGGCAGCTTACGCGCATTTCGGCAGCACCTTCTCCTCATGCGATAGGCCATGGTGCCGTCGGTCATGATAATCGGGCCTTTGCGGCTGCCCTCGTCAAGATAGACTGCGGCCAGGTAAGCCAACTGCCAGCCCGGACATCGTCTGGAACTGCCCGAGCGACGGCGCACTGTCGTCTTCCAGCAGAAATTTTGCTGATGGTCTATGCGCTGGTGCCCAGCACCGCGCCGCAGGGGGGCGACGCGAAAACCCCGCTAGAGACGGTTGAACCCGAGCTGAGGGAATAACCTTTACCTGAGATACTCGCTGTCGAATCCGGCTGTTTTGACCAGCTTCTTGCGGTTGATCACCTCTACATAACCTGCCTTGAAAGCGACGAGATCGGCCTTGCGGAGTTCCCTTAACGTCCGATTGAGGTGAACGGTGGTCATTCCGAGGATGTCGGCCAATTCGTGCTGGGTAAGCGGACACTCATATCGTCCATGGGCCGACAGGCCAACGATCGAGAGCCTCTCCTCCAACTCGAGCAGGAAATGGGCGGTGCGGCTCATCGCGTTCCGCCGCCCGGCATTCATGAGATGTTCGGTAAGGATGGCGTTCAGGCGGGCCAGGGAGCAGGCGATAGTCTTGCCGAGCCGGCCTTCCGACAAGATGGCCTCTACCAGTTTCTTGCTGGAAATTTCATAAACAGCTAGTTCGGTTATGGACGCCAGGGACGCTAAACGAGGTCCGTCCACGGAACGGAAACCGACAATGTCCCCCCGCAGAGGAGTGTCGATGATCTGCCGTTCTCCGTCCAGTAGTCCGCGGTAAAGGAGGGCCCAACCCGATTTTACGATGAATATCCCATCGTTATTGTCATCCTGGCGGCATATCACGGAATGGGGTTTGTAAATTCTTGCGGTAACACCGAGAAAATCGTTGTTACCCCAATCGTCCTTCGAGAATGTCCCCCCTACGGGATGCGAGTGTATGAACTGCAACAGTGTTTGCATGTTGCTTCAATTTCCGCACAACCTACAATAATTACTCCCGTACGAGTTCGACAGAAGGACCACCTACGGTAGAGGCAGGATGGCCTACTGTCCTCGTCTGTTTGAATGAAGTAGATTGACGGTCGGAAAAGCGCGGTCGCGCCAGTTGTCGCACCTCACTAGCAGGCTGTTGAAGAAGTCTGACGTATTGCCTTGAGGATGGCCTGGTCGCCGTTGTGGTAGGCGAATGTGATCTCGATCGAGCCGTCGTCGAGCAATGCGGCATAGCCATCGCCTGTGACTTCATCCATCTCGTCACACCCGGCCCATGTGAAGTGAACTATCGAGGGCCTGTAGCTCAGATCGAGACCCGCTTGCAGGGCGCCAAAGGCGATCTCGCCGTTGTTGTCGGGTCCGATGGCGATGGTTGCGGGCCCACCGAGGTTCAGGTAACCGCGATCCCACAGATCGGCTTCGATGATCCGCCAGCGGCCGATCAGTTGGCAGCCTGCGGGCGCGGTCATTTCGACGCCGCCAAGAGCTTGGGCAGCCGCACCAGATTGTAGGCGGCGGCCGCGAAGCTGAAGGCCCACCCAACGCGGTCGCGGCCGCGCAATTTGGTCTTCTCCTGCCCAGCGACGGTTTTGATCCAGCCGAACGCCTCTTCGATGCGCTTTCTGATGCGCTGGCTGACGGCATAGCCACCGTGGCGCGTGGTGCGGCGATCGATCGCCGAACGACGGCCGTTCGTGTTCTGCGCTACGTGGGGTGTCACCTTCATCGAGCGCAACTCGTTGACGAAGTCCTCTGCGTCATAGGCCTTGTCGGCACCGAGCGTGATCGCCCGCGGCCGGTCGGCACGAGGTTCGATCATGTGCAGGGTCGCCACCCGCTCGGCATGTCCGTCGGCCAGCGTCAGACAGGCTTCCACCAGCAGGCCGTGGCGGTTCTCCATCAACCCATGTCCCATGAAGCACAACCTGGCCTCCTTGCCCCGCTCTTTGCGGTAGAGCCTGGCGTCGGCGTCGGTAGTCGAGGTATGCGTCTCGTTCGATCGCCTCTCGCCGTGGAAGTCCACTTCCGCATTGCATCCGCCGCCGTCTGCCGGCGGTTCGCCATGACCGCCGCTTGGGCCGCCCTTTGGCTTGACGCTCTTCATCGAAGCCCAGGCCTCGATCAGCGTGCCGTCGACCGAGAAGTGATCCGTGGACAGGAGCTTCTTGACTTTGGGTTGCGCCAGCATGGCCGCCAGGAACTTCGCCGCGATATCGCCCTCCAGCAGCCGGTCACGGTTTTTGGAGAACACCGAATGGTCCCAGGGTGCGTCGTCGACGCCGATGCCGAGAACCAGCGGAACAGGAGGTCGTATTCCAACCGTTCCATCAAAAGCCGCTCCGAGCGGATCGAATAGAACGCCTGCAAAAGCATCGCCCGCAGCAGCTTCTCCGGCGGGATAGATGGCCGTCCGATCGGCGAATATAGCGCCGCGAACTCACGCTCCAGCTTCGACAGGGCTTCAGTCACGATCGTCCGGATCGCCCGCAATGGATGATTGCGCCGAACCCGGACCTCAAGGTCCACGTAGCTGAAAAGTTCGCCAGTTCGATCGCCGCCGCCGCGCACTCGTCATCTCCGAATCCCTTCGGAGCCAGTGAATCATTGCTGCGGTCCGGTGGCGAGGGCCTTTTTCAAAAGCCTGCTAGACGGTTTCGAGCCGGCTGAACCGAACCGGGATGAGTTTCCGGGTCTCGAGCTGTCCTGCCGCATCCTTGTCGATGACAGTCAGAAACTGTGCTTCTTTAGATCCCAAAGGCAGAACCAGCCGTCCCCCCGGCTTGAGTTGCTTCAGAAAAGCCGGCGGTGTCTGCTCAGCCGCCGCGGTGACCAGGATCTTGTCGAATGGGGCGTGCTCGGGCCAGCCGCGAGACCCGTCTCCGACACGAATGCCGACATTGGATAAGCCTAGCTCCTGCAGGAGAGCCTCCGCACGGCTTACGAATTCCTCGATGATTTCTACGCTCCAAACCTGCCCGGCGAGTTCCGCGAGGATTGCGGTTTGATAGCCCAGGCCAGTGCCGATCTCGAGCACCGCCTCGTGCGGTTGGGGAGCAAGGAGATCGGTCATGAGAGCGACGATGAATGGCTGCGAGATGGTTTTATCGAAGCCAATCGGCAGCGGCATATCCTGGTAGGCATAAGGTGCAACCGAGGCTGGCACGAAAAGATGCCGCGGCACTCGCCGCATCGCTGCCATCACCCGCTCATCGAGCGCCGCCTTGCCGAGTTCTTCGCTTGCAAGATCGGTATGGATTGCAATCATCTCGACCATGTGCCTGCGTAGGACCGCGAGGTGCTCTTCGTTCATTGGCTTCATGACGGTGGGGCTTTCCTCAACCAGTTTGCTGCCGGTGAGCATTATATCCCGTTCGTCACGGTAGCGCCCGCCATCGTTTCCATTACGGGTGCCAAGGGCAAGCGTGGGTGACCATCTTGGCAGGCCATCGCCGGCGGCGACCCTGGAGATTCTGGGCGCTATATCCCCATAGCGGTGTGTCCCACATGCGGCTATCTCGCGCATCAGCTTCGCCAGCACCGGCCGGGAGGGCGAGGCGCCGGAGCCGTGCTCCTGGTGGGCGAGGCGGCAGCCAGCCGCCTTGACCTCGTCGGGCGTCGGTCGCCCGATCCTCGGTCGAGACGCGGGGATCGCCAATGGGCGGCCGATCGGGAGAACTGGACGTTGTGCGTGCATTTGGCCGGTTTCGGGGGCGACATTGTCGATCTGAGGACGGCGCAAGGCCAGGCCGACGCCCAGTTCGAAGATATGGCTTGTGCCTGGATGGATTTTCTCGCCGATGGCAAACGGCCGCCGTCATGGAGCATCCACGACCGCTTGGTTGCTGAAGGCAAGTTCGGCATTCTCGTGCCCAGCTTCGCCCCAGGTGCCGGCACATCCGATCAGAACCTCGTGCTATGGAGCTGGGGCGAGGGGCTCCCGCACCAGGTCAAGGTGATCGATCCGGAAGGCCGGCTGCCTCGGAACCAATTGTCTGGAGCTAACGCCGCAAGGGTCGGATCGAATTGCGACTCAGGCGATTATCCGCGCCGCCCGCGCGAGCGTGCGTTCCGCGTCATTGTAATAGTTTGAGGCCTGCTGCGCGGAGCGATGCTGCGACTGCTGCATGGCTTCGGGCAGCGGAATACCGCGGCGTGCGATTTCGGTGAGATAGCCGGAGCGCAAGCTGTGGGCGGAGAAGGCTTCCGGATCGAGCGCCCGGCCTCGGCGGTGCGCCGCTTCAGGATCAGATTGACGGCCTGCGGCGTCAGGACGCGCGCTTCGAGATTGCCCAGTGGTCGATGCCGCCAAACACGACGCGGTCGCTGATCCTGGCGCGTTCCAGCCAGTCCTTCAAGACCAGCACAGGCCGGCCGACGAGCAGCACGAAAGCGTCGCTGTCGGCTTGCGTCGTCTCTGTGCGGCCGAGCCGTATCGACAGGCACGGCAATTTATCGTGCCGGGAGCGTTGGGATCGGCCGGAACTGGGTCTTCGTCACCAGCTGTTCGACGCGAAGAGCAGAAATTTCGCTGCGACGCCGGCCGCTGCAGGCGAAGGCCGTGATGAGAATCGCGCGATCCCTGACGTCGACGAGACGGTCACCGGCGCATGTTTCAAGAGGGCGGCCAGAATATCGGCGGTCACAGCCTTCCTGCTCTTGCGGCCGCGGACGGGCCTGGCGCGCACCGCCCGTTTGATCGCGCTCTGCAGGCCCCGGGGCTGCAAAATTTCCGCGCAAACCGCGCCATTGAATCACGTCGAACAGCTCGACAGCCGCCAGCGCACGGTGCACGGCGCATACGGACGGCTTTTACCCGCAACAGTCCCTCCGCCTTCGGCGCGGCCATGACCGCAACGGCACACTCTGATCAGACGGTTGCCGGAAGGCGCGGCTGGGGAGGTCAGCGACTACCTCGTTGCTGCCCCCAGAATTGCCATGATCTCCTGTCCCGCCATCAGAAGCTGATGCCTACGATCTTTACGCCGATACGATCGGCGAGTTCGAGCAATTCGGAATAGACGTCAGAATTCCCGGTCAAATCGAGCGACACGCCGGACTGCACCAACGTCCTTGCCGGAATTCGATCGCCAAACAGCATCACGGCGAGAGCCCGGTCGTCCTGCCGAGAAATCCAGCAAAGTCCCTGGATATCTGGGCATTGTACGTGAATGGCTTCAGCCCAGGGGCGTGTTGCTGGGTAGCGGTCCTTCTCGGTGTCGATGACCTGGCTGCGCTTGATGCCGAGTTTCCTCAGCGCTGTGACGCTCAGATCAGCCAAGACCAATTCGCCCTGCGGCGCCACCTGCGAATAGACTTGATCCGCCAGTTTCACCTTGTCGTAGGTCTTCAGGCCCGGCGCGAATGGCACATCGTGGAAGACGGTTTCCATCGCCGCGCAGTCAAAGGTCGTGCCGCCGTACAGAGTTGGGATATTGGCCCCAGTTGCATTCTTGATCGGGCTGAAACGGGCATCGCCTTTCAGGCCTGGATTGAACTCGACGCCGGCATAGAGATTCAAATGGATACGATGGATAACTTGGTCCGCCGGCCATATCGTTCGGGTGATGATATCCTGCAAATCGTGCGATGGAACGGGAACTGGAATCCCAGGTCCCCGTCCAATCTTTGATTTAGCCATGGAGTGCGCCTACCAACTCATCCTCGGCGGCCGCAAGAACGCGCTCGGGTTGCGCAGGGAGCACATCTTGCGGACGCTTGCCCCCAAGGAAGCTATTGACCGATGCAAACCAATAGGCGAGCCCCCAGTCGTCCTTTTTCTCGTGTAAGACGCTCAGAACCTTAGCGAGCGCTTTGATAGGCCGATATCCAGCGGCGGAATCCAGAGCATACCCAGGGAAATAGTCTACGCCCCGATGCCGAACTGCAAAGATCTGGCCTTCTTTCTTCCACTTGTTTGGCTGCGCACTCAGGTTGCTTGTGCTGAACCCAGCCATTTTGGCGATTTGGGGAGCGGTCAGCCAATCGCCGCTCTCCAGCACTGCCTTTCTCGCCTCGGCCGTCATCCGCGCCTCGACAAGCATGTACTGCGGGGGCGGCACCTGAGGGACCAGGGCCTCGATTATTGAGTTAATGGCTTCACGTTGGCGACTCATCAGGATGGTACGGACCAGAGGCGCGATGCTGACGACCGTGTCCGCAAGGGCGCGAACTGCAGGTTCACTCCCATGCTCGAACGTTAGTGCTATGACTTGCTCTGCAGTCAGCCGATCAAGTTGATCACCAACCTCCTTCGGAGTTCCGGTGAGCGCGCCAAATCCCGATAGCTCAATGGTGTCATTGGTATGTGCCATAATATTCCACTCCGCTGGGTTGGTGAGGATGATTACATATATAGCACGATAACCGATCTCATCAAGTGGTGTTGCTGCGATGCTCTCGGACGCCTGGGAAGACATCAGTCCACTCCAGCATCAACCCTGGCTCGGCACCCTTCTAGTCGCTCGCATGCTGCGGCAGCGCCGCAAGACCACGGCCCCACCTGCTGGCGCTCAACAGCGGCCTGCACGTTATCGGCCGTGAGCGCCGGCGTCACCGTGACCGGACCACACGCCTGCTGGCATTTGTCGACGCCTTTACTGAAGCCACCGCGCTCGGCCTAAAGGAACATGACCGGCCGGCGTTGGCGCGGGAACAGATGCTGCGCCGCACCAGGAGCCGGCGCGGCAACTCGAAGCTGCCTCCGCATAATCCATTCCAGCAAATCCGCATCGAGCGTTGCGTGCCTCCCCCCGTGCAGATACCTCGATACTGTCGCCTTACGCTTGAGCTGCTCAGACATCGCCGGCGTCAAATTCACCAATGGTGTCGCACAGTCCGCGACACCGGATCACCGCGCCGCCTGATCGGCCGCGTCACCCAATTCCGACCATAGCTCCTCGCGAGCCGGCCTCAAGCACAAGAGCCGCTCCGACACGCCTGTCGCCCGAATTGAGAAACTGACCCCCTGACGAGATGAAGAACTAACCCCCTCGGTTATGAGAGGAGGCATGAGGGGGTGGACGAAGCCCATCCTCACAATGTTCGCCTACCGGGACAAACGTGACGCAACGGAACGGATGGTTCACCGGTAAAGTCTTGGGGAGGTTTGCGAAAGGAGACCAGCATATGACCTGCGAACGAGATGTCGGCACGTTCGAAGAGCCCGTGACCGTTTTGCTGTCCTCGGGCAAAGTCAGTGGTTCGAGCACCCGCGAAGCCGCCGAAATGCTGCTTTACCGCTGGCCCATTGGAGAAACCGCGCGCCGCATCCAGGCTCGTATGCATGCATGAAGGTTCTCGGCGGCGGCAGCTCACCGGATGTAGCGCGCGTGGCATTTCTCAGCGCCGCCAAGGAAGCGAAAATCCTGAACGCCTGACATCGTCAATGCGTGCCCCACCACTGTCCATCATGCATCACTCTTGCAGCAAACATCCTGCGTCGATCATGCGGAGACGCCGAATCCTTGCGCGAGAAGGCTGGAGCCGCGGATCTGCACTCTACGTGGACATATCACCGCTCCGGGCAAAGCGGCCTACGGATCAAAAGTTACGTGGAAACCTGCCCCACCAAACTTTGTCTGGCAAACGCATGTCGGCCCTCCCGATTTCGTTGCGAGGGGCGAAGCTGGATCGCGCGCACTCGGTCTTCATCGCGTGTTTTCGAAAGAGTTCGTGAGAGAAGGCAACGGGTCAAGTAGTTCAGTGTTCGATCTGGAGGAATTGAAGCTGCTCGGCCTCGATCCGACAGGCAATCGATTACGGCCCAGGGGTGACTACCGATAAACCTCATTCCCGTTAATCTCCGGCCCCTGTTTCGAGGCAAGAGAATCGCATGCGCGGCCTCGTCGAGGAATTCCGCACGTATGGGCATGTATGGGGCCCTGTCGGGCCGCGACATCTACTTAGGACAGTCGCCGCGACCATAATTTTTGATAACAGGTCAGGGTCGCGGGATGCCGAGCCGCTTGAAATACCGAGTTGTGCGGGTGCTCGCGATCGTCCCGCCTCAACCGCGCAAGTGCGTCATCATCGCCGGCGAGCGCCATAGCCAAACCGGGAGCGCTTATTCTCGACGGAGCGCCGGGCATTGTCTGATCGTGAAGACGGTGCTTGATCACCAGCCGCCTGAGTGTGTCGTCGCTTGCGCTGTAGTCGTGCCTGAACAGATCAATGACCCTCTGGACCGTGATCGCCTTTGCCCGTGGCAGGTAGAGCGGCCGAAGCCGTTCGCCTGTTTCTGGCGCTGTTTTGCCAGGGAGTGCATTGGTCATTCGGCCCATAGCGATATTCTGCGGCCCGCCGTTTCGCCCGACATCACGGAACGATATCGCCCCTCATGTATTAGAAACCCATGGACACTATGGAACCCCACGGCCACGGGATGGCGGTCGATATTTTAACATCGGAAGTTGCCAATGCCAGGCAGCGCATCTACCGGACCGAGCTCGCGCTTCAACGCACTGAAGAAATGCTGGCCGAAAATCTCGCGCTGTGCAGCAGGATACGAACTGCGGTCGAGGCCGCAGACCGCTTGATGGAGATCGATCCCCCCAGCTTTGAACGACATCACGTGGGTTGAACTGGGCCGGCGTTCATTCGTCGCGACCTTGCGGCACCCTGCCGCAAGAGCTTGCCCTGTTGGCATCACAGCGTGAGCAAACATTGGACAGAAGCATTCCAACGTTCACGATGTGCCACGCGGACGCCAAACCGACACAAATCTTCAGTTCAAAGAGCGAGGATAATGCTGCGGCAAACGAAGGTGACACGGGGGGTCTTCGCGCGAGCCAGTTATGCGATCTCCCGCTCGGAAATTATACTAAATATTCCGACGTCCTGATGGAACCCTTTCGTTGCGGGCGAGTTGCGGCTCATTGGGAAGGGACTCCCCGAACATGGCAACCAGCAACAAAGCAGACCATCAGTCTGTCTCCGAAGCGTTTCGGAAACTGATCCGTTCCGATGGCTATCGTCATAACCTACAAACGTTCGTAAATCTGGGGGTCGAACCAGAACTGCCGCCACACCTTCAGTCATTACTTGCGGCTATTGATCGGGCCAAAGAGGGGCCGACCGAAGAAGTCCCTTAACTCCTCGGCAGCAAGCGTCATTACCTGCTGCATGTCAGCGCCGTAGCGACGGTAGTCCTTGTAGCGGAAGGTGACGCCGGCCTCATCGAAGCCGATCAGGCGGCGGTTCGAGATTGCCACGCGGTGGGTGTAGCGCGACAGATAGGCGAGCACCGCCTCCGGCCCGGCGAACGGCGCCTTGGCGGTAGACCACCCAACACTTCTTCCGAACAGGAGCAAGGTGGTGCAGGAATGCGCGTCGATCGGACAGGTGCACCAGCGATCCGAAGAAGGCGAGCCGCCCGGCGTCGTGCAGAGCGACCAGCCGGGCGAGGAAGAGCCGTCGGAACAGTTTGCCGAGCACGCGCACCGGGAGCAGGAAGGCCGGCCGCGAGGAGACCCATCGGCTATCGCCCAGTGCGATGCCGCCGCCCGGCACGATTATGTGCACGTGCGGATGGTGGGTCATCGCCGATCCCCAGGTGTGGAGCACGGCGGTGATGCCGATGCGCGCGCCGAGGTGTTTTGGATCGGCTGCGATCGTCAGCATCGTCTGTCATGATCACGGAATCGGGACCCGATATTTTCGCGCAAAAGGGACCCCGGTTTTGGGGCGGTGAAGGGCACGCCGGTAAGCGCCCGATCAGGCGGAGCTGGTCGGGGTTGCACAGCCTGATCGGGCGCGGCTGATTGGCTTTTCGGCTTTAGCTTTGAGATCGGCTCTTGAAGCGCCAGGATTCGTTGCCGGTCTCGGCGATCTCGCAGTGATGGGTGAGGCGGTCGAGCAGCGCGGTTATCATCTTGGCGTCGCCGAAGACGCTCGGCCATTTCCCCGAAGGCGAGATTGGTGGTGATGATGACACTGGTGCGTTCGTAAAGCTTCGAGACCAGATGGAAGAGCAATTGCCCGCCGGCCAGAGCGAAGGGCAGATAGCCGAGCTCATCGAGTACGACGAAGTCGAGCCGGGTCAGGTGATCGGCAATGCGGCCCTGGCGGCCGGAGCGGGTTCGGTCTCGATCCTGTTGACGAGGTCGACGGCATTGAAGAAGCGCCCGCGTGCGCCGTTGCGGATGAGAGAACGGGCAATTGGCTGGCCGAACCTCTGACAGAGGCACGCGGAAGGCCATCGATCTTCGCCCTCCAGCCATCATGCGCTATCGCACGACCGGTTCAATCGGGAACCGGAGCAAACCTGCGTCGGCATCGAGTTATGTTTAAAAATGAACAAAATCACTCTATAATTTAGATGAAGATAGACATATTGATGGACATGGCATATCGTCAGATGGAGGCTGACATCGGGAAGGGGCCTCGACACCCAGGGAGGAGATATAAAAATGAAATCGAAGCTGGTTTTGCACGCTTCCGTCGCGACCTTGCTTGCGGCAGGCTGCTGCGTTGCCTTTAGCGCTTTTGCAGGGGAAAAGCCCAAGGGGCTGATGCTCTTTTCGTACCTCGGCGATCAGGCCTATGTTCGCCAGTACAATGTCGCTAAAGGCCGGGCGGGCAAGATTGAAGATGTCCAGATCGACGTCAAATCGGGCACCTCGCGCGGCGACGTCAATTTCTTCATTCAGGAAATCGTCAACGCCCCCGCTGAAGGCTACAAGGTTATCGGCGTCAACACCGGTGCCACCTCCAAGGAACTGGTAAGCGCGCTCAACGATGCGACCAAGCAAGGTATCAAGGTGCTGTCCTTCGACGGCGCGCCACCCCCGATCGACGACCTGACGGCGCAGGTGAATTATGATCCGGTCGGGGCCGAGAAGGCAGTCGTGCAGGAGTTTGCCAAACAACTCCCTGCGGGAGGCGAGATTGGCGTCATCCGCTGTATTGCGGGCCTGGCGGATACCGACGCGTTCATCAATGCTTTCAAGGATGCGTTGAAGGGTACGAAGTTCAGCATCGTTGCCGAGGGCGACGCCCGTTGCGACCCCGAGAAATCGCGCACGATCGCCGAGGGCATGTTGAACGCGCATCCAAATCTGGTCGGCATCTACGATATCTTTGACGTCTCGGCACAGGGCACGCTGCAGGCGCTCGAGGCAGCCGGCTCCAATGTCATCGTTGGTTCGGTCGGCGGCCAGGAGTACGCGCTGAAGGCGATCGCTGCGGGCAACAAGAACTGGAAGTTCACGGTCCCTTACCCGTTCGAGGTGATCGCCAGAACAGCCACGGACACCACTGCTGACCTGGTGCGCGGTAAAAGCGTTGAAAAGCTTGTGGTGGTGCCGGCGCAGCCCGTCCAAACCTCGGAGAATGCGGGTGGCATGCTGAAGACGGTCTCCGACGTTGTGGCGGGCAACGTTGATGACGTCGTGAAATAGCGCCACCGATGGAAGCGCACGTCAACATTGCGGGGAAATCATCCGACCCGGCGGCGGGGCGCCGCGATCACCTCTCCATCCTGCTATGGCTTCTGCAGGCCGGGCCGATCATAATTCTCGTAACCCTGGTCGTGGCATTCGGCCTGCTTGCCCCGCATTTCATTTCGGTGCGCAATCTTCAGAACCTCCTGGCCCAAAGCGCGATTGTCTGCGCCTTGGGCCTGGGGCAATTCCTCGTGATCCTGGTTCGCGGCGTCGATGTCTCGGTCGGCAGCGTCATAGCGCTGAGTGTCGTGACGGTGGCCACGCTCACCGGTGTCGATCAACCCAGCTCGATTGCGCTGGTCATCTATCCTCTTGTTGGTCTGATTGTCGGACTGATCAACGGCTTCCTCATCGTTAAAGGCGGCATTCCGCAGCCCCTCGTGGTCACCGTCGCGATGCTCGGCATTGTTGCCGGCGTCGCATTGCTCATCAGCGGCGGCAACACGCTCGTGGGTGTTTCGCCCGCCGTGCATTGGCTGGCAAACGGCAAGATGCTGGGCATACCTGCCGGCGCCTTGATGGTCCTGGTTCTTGCAGGGTTGTTCTGGCTCATGTTGCGGCGTACGCAATGGGGCCGCTGGCTCTATGCGGTTGGTGGCAATCCCGATGTCGCGCAATGGGTTGGGCTTCCGCGCGACAGGTTGACCATGAGCGCCTATGCCATCTGTGGCACCACAGCGGGCATTGCAGGCATGCTGTATCACGGTCGGACCGGGTCGGCTTCGCCTCTTTCGGGCATCGGCTATGAGCTGGACGCCATCACGGCGGTGGTTGTCGGCGGCGCAAGTCTCTTCGGCGGTCGCGGCAGCATCACCAACGTGCTGTTCGGCGCGCTCATCATCGCCACGATCCGCAGTGGCCTTCAGCAACTCGACGTCTCTCCGTTCTGGTCATCGGTGGCAATCGGCGTCGGCATCCTGCTGGCCCTTGAACTCGATGTCTTGCGCAAACACATCGAGACCCGCATTCGAACGCTGCGTGCGAGGCAGGTGAGCCAATGAGTGTCGCCTCGCCAGACAGCATTTCCAAGATGGCCACCGATGCGCGTCTGGTTCTCTCGGTGCGGGACGCGCGCAAGGCCTACGGGTTCGTAACGGCGCTGGCTGGTGCGTCGCTTGACCTCCATGAGGGCGAGATTGTTGCCTTGCTCGGCGACAACGGCGCCGGAAAGTCGACACTCATCAAGGCGATCACCGGCATCGTAACGCTGGATTCGGGTGACATCGAGCTTGACGGACACCCATTGCGGCTGCGTTCGCCCGCCGACGCGCGTGCATCGGGCATCGAGACCGTGTTTCAGGACCTTGCTGTCTTCGACAATCTGACCGTATCCGACAACTTCCTGATCGGACGCGAGCAGACGCGGCCACGCTGGCTCGGTCCGCTGGGCTTCCTTTCCGCTGGACAAGAGCAGCGACAGTGGCTGCAGCATGCCAGCGCATTGAGCGTCAGCCATGTCTCACCTTCCCAGGAGATCGGACTGATGTCGGGTGGCCAGCGTCAGGCTGTCGCGGTTGCACGGGCAGTGGCGTTCGCCCGACGGGTGGTCATTCTGGATGAACCTACGGCGGCACTTGGTGTGCGCGAATCCGACGAGATATTGACGATGGTAAGACGCCTGCCGGAGCGAGGCCTGTCAGTCATCATCGTAAGCCACAACATGGACCACGTCGTGCGCGTGGCGGATCGTGCTGTCGTCATGCGGCAAGGCCGAAATGTCGGCGAGATGATTGTACGCCAAGGCGTTCAGAAAGATCTTGTCGCGATGATCATGGGTGTCACCTGAAACAGAGTCATCTGGAAATCCTGCCGCTTTGTAAAATTGGATTGGCGCGGTCGACGGCAAGTCGATCGATGAGTTCCTCCACTTTCCCGAGGCTGAAGATATCCTCAAGCGCCAGATAGGCAGCGCCAAAAAGGGCACTGTCCTTTTGCGGGTTGGCAAGCACGATCTGCAACTCGCGCGTGGCGAGCGGCAGGCATCGCTGGTAGACGAGTTCGCGGATACCCGACAACAGAAACTCTCCGCCCCTGGCCAGCGTGCCGCCGACCACGATCAGGCTCGGATTGAGGATGCTGACGACATCGGAGGCGACTTCGCCGATCACCCGCCCGGCGCTGCGCAGCAGCATCAGGGCTTCCGGTTTCTGCATTTCAACCAACAAAATGACATCGCGGGCGTTCTCCGCCTTGAAGCCTTTGCTTGAGAGATCCCGGGCAATCGCCCAGCCGCCGGCGCGGGCTTCAACGCAACCGAGCTTGCCACAGCGGCACAAAGGCGCGTTCTCGGAGTTGAACTGGATATGGCCGATGTCGCCGGCCGCGCCCTGAGCGCCACGAAAGATCTTGCCGCCGGCGATGATGCCGCTGCCGATACCCGTTCCCGCCTTGATGAAGAACATGTCATCGACATGCGGGAAATTCTGGCGGTGCTCGTGGATCGCCATGAGGTTTACGTCATTTTCGACATAGATTGGTACATCGAAACGACGGCACAGCCAGCTGATGATGTCGAATTCGTCCCACCCGTGAAGGACCGAGGGACCGACGACGCGGCCGCGTTTGAAATCGACCGGCGTGGGCATGCTGAGGCTGACCCCAAAAAGCGAGCCATGGCTGGTTCGAGCCTTCGCTGCAAGAATGTCGAACCCGTCGGCAATCTGCTCGAGGGAAGCCGCCGGTCCGTCCGACGCGTTGAACGGTATTGTGCTTTGCGAGACGATCGCGGGTTCGAGGTCCATTGCGGCAAGATGGATGTAGGTTTCGCCAATATTGGCGACGAGAAAGAAACCCGCCCGTTCATTGATCCCAAGCACGCGCGTCGGCCTTCCGCCACTCGGCATGGTGCGGGCCGTCTCGCGAATCAGGCCTGAGTCGATCAGCGCATTCAGGCGCTGGGTGACAGTCACGCGTGACAATCCCGACGCGTCGAGCAACGCTGACCGGGACGTGGCGGCGCCAGTGGCAATCAGCGAGAGAATTTCCCCGCTGTTTGCAAGGGCGGGATGCTCCGCCGTACCATTTGTCCTGACCATTCCGCACTTTCCCGTTCGCCCTGAGATTTAGCCACAAACCCCCGGGAGATAAAGGCGTGTCTGCAAGAAAGCTGCATAGCTTTTGTACAAAAATATGCAATAATACGTTGACTTATAGATATATCGATGACTAAGAGTATATCGTCTGGGAGGAACGACGAACTTGCGCGGACCGACCGCGCCGTTCCGGTGTTTCTCCGTCACTCCATCGACGGAATATCGCATGTTATCAGCGCAAAAGGACTTAGCCCGACCGGATCTCCTGGCGAACGCCATTCGCGCGCTGTCAATGGATGCGGTCGAGAACGCCAAGTCCGGCCATCCAGGCATGCCGATGGGCATGGCCGAGATCGCGGTCGCGCTCTGGCACCGGCACCTTCGTCACAATCCATCCAATCCGGCCTGGACCGACCGCGACCGCGTTGTGCTCAGCAACGGCCACGGCTCGATGCTGCTCTACAGCGTGCTTCATCTCACAGGCTATGATGTCTCGATCGCCGATCTCCGGCAGTTTAGGCAGCTTGGCAGCAGGACGCCGGGCCATCCCGAATTCGGCTATACGCCGGGAGTTGAGGTTACGACCGGGCCGCTTGGGCAAGGCCTCGCAAATGCTGTCGGCATGGCGATTGCCGAAAAGACGCTGGCCGCCAAATTCAACCGATCCGGACACGACATTGTCGACCACCACACCTTTGTCCTGGCAGGCGACGGCTGCCTGATGGAAGGCATTTCGCATGAGGCGTGCTCGCTTGCCGGAACGCTCGGTCTGGGCAAGCTGATCGTGCTTTTCGACGACAACGGCATTTCCATCGACGGCCATGTCGAGAGCTGGTTTTCGGACGATACGCCGAAGCGGTTCGAGGCCTATGGCTGGCAGGTCATTGCTGATGTGGACGGGCACGATATTGCGGCAGTCGACCAGGCGATTTCCGCGGCAAAAGCGCATGCAACCCGCCCGACGCTGATCTGCTGCAAGACCACGATTGGCAAGGGAGCGCCGACGAAGGCGGGCAGTCACGATTGCCATGGATCTCCGCTGGGCGCCGACGAAGTCGGCGGGGCTCGGCTTGCTCTCGACTGGCCGCATGCGCCCTTTGACGTCCCAAGAGAGATTGGCGACGCGTGGAACGCCTCGGTCAGAGGGGCTATGTCTGAGGCCGACTGGCGCCGCCGCTTCGAGACATACCGCGAGGTCTACCCCAATGAAGCGGCGGAGTTCGAGCGGCGAGCCAAATGCGATCTTCCCACGGCCTTCGCCGCCAAGGCGGATGCGTTCGTTGCGCAAACCGTCGAAAAAGCCGAAACGCTGGCCACACGCAAGGCAAGCCAGAATGCCATTCAGGCCTTTTCCGGCTTCCTTCCCGAGCTGATCGGCGGTTCGGCAGATCTCGCCAGTTCGAACCTCACCCTTTGGAAGGGGGCCGAGCCGATCACCTCCGTCTCGGGCGGCAACTACATTTACTACGGCGTTCGCGAGTTCGGAATGGCCGCGATCATGAACGGCCTGATGGCCCATGGCGGGTTGCGTCCATTCGGCGGCACGTTCCTGATGTTTTCGGAATATGCGCGCAACGCCCTGCGGATGGCAGCGCTGATGAAGCTCGGCGCCATCTATGTCTTTACCCACGATTCCATCGCGCTCGGTCAGGACGGTCCGACGCATCAGCCCATCGAGCAGTTGGCTACGCTCCGGCTGATGCCCAACATGGACGTCTGGCGACCATGCGACACCGTTGAGACGGCGGTTGCCTGGCAGGTTGCGCTGGAGCAGGTGGCGACGCCGACTAGTTTTGCGCTTAGCCGGCAGAACCTGCCGTTTCAGCCGCGCGACCAAGCCCAGGTTCAAGCGGTGCGCAGGGGCGGGTATGTGCTGCGCCGGGAAGATGGCCGGCTGGATGCCGTCGTCATCGCGACCGGATCCGAAGTACAGCTCGCTGTCGCCGCCCAGGAGCGACTCGCGAAGCAAGCGGTTCAGGTTCGCGTGGTGTCGATGCCGTCCACCAGTGCTTTCGACCGGCAGGATGACGACTATAGGGCCGAGGTGCTGCCACGGGGCGTGCCCCGCATCTCCGTCGAAGCCGGCGTCACCGACTATTGGCGCAAGTATGTCGGCCTCGAAGGCGAATGCGTCGGCATCGACACGTTTGGCGAATCGGCCCCGGCCGAGATCCTCTACGAGCATTTTCACCTGACCATAGACGCCGTCGAAAAGGCGGTCCGCAGGGCGCTCGAGAAACATCGCCGCGCTGCGTCGCCGGAGTTGGGAAGGCAGCAGGCGAGATGACCGCTACCTATGTCATCGGACTGGATTACGGCACCGGATCAGCCCGCGGCGTCCTGATCGACGCCGCAACCGGCGAGCAGATCGGCAGCCACACGCATGCCTATCGCCATGACGTCATGACGCAAAGCCTTCGTGACGGCACGCCCTTGCCACGCTCATGGGCGTTGCAGAACGCCGCCGACTATCTCGATGCTGCGGAAGAAATCCTTGGTGTGCTGGGGCGCGGACGGATCATCGAGTCGATCGGGCTCGGCTTCTCGGCAAGCTCGCCGATGCCGACCACCACCGACGGAACAGCCCTTTCCGAACTTCACCCTGGCGAGCCTCATGCCTATGTCAAACTGTGGAAACATCGCGCCGCACAGCCCTACGCAGACGCGATCAACCGTCGGGGCGGATCCTTCCTGCGCAATTTCGGCGGCAAGCTTTCCGGGGAATGGCTGCTTCCCAAGGCCGCCCAGATCGCGGACGAGGCACCGCACATCTGGAGCGCCGCCGGCAGGTTCATCGAGTCCGGCGATTGGCTTGTCTGGCAGTTGACCGGCCGCGAAATGCGCAGTCTGGGTTTTGCAGCCTACAAGGCCCAGTATTCCGAGACCGAAGGCTATCCGCAGGGGATCGTGCCCGGTCTTTCCGAAAGATTGTCGGTGCCGCGCCGTATCGGCACTCCGGCTGGAGGCTTGTCTGAGGCATGGCGGACGCGCACGGGGATCACTGGCCGCGCGATCGTCGCAGTGGCGGTCATCGATTCACACGTCGTGCTGCCCGCGGTCGGGGCCGTGTCGTCCGGCTGTCTCGTCGGTGCGCTCGGAACGTCTGCGGTCTATCTCTTTTTGAACGAACAGTTCCGTCCTTTGCCCCCCGGCATCGAAGGTGTGGCCAAGGATGGATCGGTTCGCGATCTCTGGTGCTACGAGGCCGGGCAGGCTGGGTTTGGCGACATGCTCGCCTGGTTCGTGAAGGCCTTTCCGCGTGGCGCGGACGAGGCTGAAAGTTTCCGTGTCTACAACCGTGAGGCAGCCGGGCTCGAACCCGGCGCCAACCATCTCGTGGCGCTTGACTGGTGGAACGGCAACCGGGTGCCGCTCGCGGATTCAGACCTCAGCGGCCTGCTTCTCGGTCTCACCACCGAAACCACGGGCGTCGGCATCTACCGCGCACTGATCGAGTCGCTGTGTTTTGGCGCTCGCACGGTGGTCGACCTCTTCGAGGCCGGCGATTTTGGCATCAACCGCATCATCCTGACGAGCGGGCTGGCCCAGAACAATCCATTGCTGGTGCAGATCATGGCCGACGTGCTGGGGCGCGTCGTGGAGGTTCCAACCATTGCCCATGCGACGGCCGTCGGCGCGGCGGTTCATGGCGCGGTCGCGGCCGAACTGGTGAGCGGCTTCGCCGAGGGCACGGCCCGGTTCGGCGCGCGCACCTTCACCCCCTATCACCCACGCCGCGAAAGCGCGGCCGCCTACCGGTCTCTCTACAAAAATTATCGGCAGCTCAGCGACAGCCGGACCGTACGCAACGCCATGCATGATCTGAACAGGGCGGCGTCGCTCGACCGGCCGGAGAAAGAAACGAAATCGGTGGCCTGAGCAAGGCGATTGCCAACCCCGTCGATCTCTTTTGCGGAACCGCCATCCTTCGACGTGCAGGGCACGCATGAGGCGCGGCTCGCATCTATAATTATGTATAAAAACATACATAATTATAGATATAATGTTTGACTCTATGCAAAACATATGCGTAACTCGGTGAGCCTTTGAGGAGAAAGGTTCAACAACTCGGGAGGAGTTCATGTTCACTTTGCCTATGTCGACCGGCACCAAATCCGGAACCATCGTGAAATCAGCCGTTGCGGGCCTGGTGTTCTTCGGGACCGCCTTTGCAGTGACCGGCCATGCCTTGGCCGATGAAGTCATTGTCGGCCTCGTCACCAAGACGGAGGTCAACCCGTTCTTTGTGAAAATGCGTCAGGCCGCCGAAGCGGAGGCCAAGGCCAAGGGCGCCAAGCTGATCGCCCGTGCTGGCAAGTTCGACGGCGACAATGAGGGCCAGGTCACTGCGATCGAGGATCTGATCAGCGCCGGCGCCAAAGGCATACTGGTGACGCCGAACAATTCGACCGGCATGCTGGGTATCATCAAGAAGGCGCGCGATGCGGGGGTGCTCGTGATTGCGCTCGATACGGCGACCGATCCGGCCGAAGCGGTCGACGCCACCTTTGCCACGGATAATTTCGAGGCCGGCGTGCAGCAGGGCGCCTATGCCCGCAAGGCGCTCGGCGACAAGAAGCCGGTGCTGGCGATGCTCGATGGAACGCCCGGCGGCACGGTCGATACGTTCCGGCACAATGGATATCTGAAGGGCTTCGGGCTTGCCGAAGGTGATCCGGCCATTGCCGGCTCGGCTATCACCAATGGCGCGCAGGACAAGGGCCAGGTCGGCATGGAAAACCTGCTCTCCAAGAACAGCGAGATCAATGCGGTCTACACCATCAACGAGCCAGCCGCCGCCGGCGGCTACGCGGCGTTGAAATCCTTCGGCAAGGAAGCCGATGTCATGCTGACCTCGATTGACGGCGGCTGCGCCGGTGTCCGCGACGTCAAGGCCGGCAAGATCGCCGCGACGGTCATGCAGTTCCCCTACAAGATGGCGGCCATGGGTGTCGACGCGGTCGTCGATTATGCCGCCAGCGGCAAGAAGCCGAGCGGCTTCGTCAATACGGGTTCTTTCCTGATCACCGACAAGCCGATTGAAGGGATCGACTCCAAGGATACCGAATGGGGCCTCAAGAACTGCTGGGGCGACTGAATTTTGAATTCTCCCGGCGGGACCATGCCGGACAGGCCGTCGGCAAGACGGTATATCTGTATCGGCATGGTCCCGTTCGTTTCCGGCCCGACCCTTGAGGCTGGGAACGCGGCGACTGTTCCAGAGGGCACTTATGAATTCGCCATCGGCACTCTCTTTCGGCAGGACGTCCAGCATTGCCAAGAAGGTCATAGGCACGCCATCGGTGGGCCCATTGCTGGTACTGCTCGCTTTCGGCGTGATCTTTTCGCTGACCAATCCGCGGTTTCTCGCCACTCAAAACCTGTCGATCATTCTCCAGCAGACGGTGATCATCGGTACCTTGGCCATTGGCCAGACCTTGATCATCCTGACCGCCGGCATCGACCTCGCGGTGGGGGCAATATGCGTACTGGGCACCATCCTTGCCGGAAAACTGGCCAACAGCGGCTATGATCCGATCGCGGCCATGACCTTGGCCGTTCTCGCCTGCTCGGCGGCCGGTGTCGCGGCGGGGGGCCTCATCAGCGGCCTGCGCCTGCCACCTTTCATCGTCACCCTCGGTATATTGGGCATCATCACCGCCGCGCTCAGGCTGATTTCGGCGGGCGGGGCTTTTGCGGTCACCGACGAATTTCTCGGCTGGACGGGAAACACCATCCGCCTGAACGGTTTCATCGTGACCTACGGCGTCATCATCATGCTCCTCCTCTATGGAATGGTCTGGTTCCTTCTCAACCAGACGCAATGGGGACGGCATGTCTATGCGGTCGGCAACAATCCGGAAGCCGCCCGGCTTGTCGGTATACCTGTTGGCCGGCTCCTCCTGTCGGTCTACGTCCTAGCGGCGTTCATTTACGGGATCGCGGCCTGGCTGGCGCTCGGCCGAATCCCCAATGCCGACCCCAATGCCTTGCAGACCGCCAATCTCGATTCCATCACCGCCGTCGTCATTGGCGGCACCAGCCTGTTCGGCGGCCGGGGCGGATTGATCGGCACCCTAATAGGCGCGCTGATCGTCGGCGTCCTGCGCAACGGGCTGACGCTCGCCGGCATTGATCCGCTCTGGCAGGATCTGATCACAGGCATTCTCGTGATCGTGGCGGTCGCGCTCGATCAACTGACCAGGGGGAGGCGGTGATGACGCCTGTCGAGCCGAGAGCGCCAGTGGTGACCACCCCGGGTGGCGTCATCCTCGAAGCCCGCAACGTAGTCAAACGCTACGGCCACGTCACCGCTCTCGACGGTGTCGATTTCGAACTGCGCGCCGGCGAAATCCTGGCGGTGGTCGGTGACAACGGCGCTGGAAAGAGTTCGCTGATCAAGGCGCTGACTGGCGCGATCGTCCCCGACAGCGGCGACATTCTGCTGGACGGCCAACCCGTCCACTTCAAGGGTCCGCTGGAAGCACGCAAGCTCGGCATCGAGACGGTCTACCAGGATCTCGCCGTTGCGGCCGCGCTCGACATCGCCAGCAACCTGTTTCTCGGCCGGGAACGCCGCCGCCCCGGCTTCCTCGGCAATGTGCTGCGCATGCTCGACAAGAAGGCTATGCGCGCGGAGGCGGAGCGCAGCATGGCGGACCTGAAATTCCACCTGCCGTCGATCGGCAGCGCGGTCGAATCGTTGTCAGGCGGCCAGCGTCAGGGCGTCGCGGTCGCCAGAGCGGCATTGTTCGCCAAGAAGCTCGCGATCATGGATGAGCCGACGGCAGCACTCGGCGTGCGCGAAACTGGCCAGGTTCTCGACCTGATCCGGGCGATCCGCCAGCGCGGATTGCCGGTGGTCCTGATCAGCCACAACATGCCGAACGTCTTCGAAATCGCCGACCGCATCCACATCATGCGCCTGGGCAAACGTGCGGCCGTGGTCAGTCCGAAAACCCACACCATGGGCGATGTCGTCGCCATCATGACCGGCGCGGCGAAGTTCGAAAAACCGGCAGCATCAGCTTTTCGCTAATGCAATGTCGCCCAAAAGTGAGCTCGGTCTTGGGAGAACGACATGCATAAAACAAAGACCTAAAGCGGGTCGCCTGAATCCGTTCTGGACGAAGGATGTGAGGCTGATCAGGAACTCGCGAAAGCCGGTCTCCGGCGCAATGCGTTCGAGCGCGGAAAGGCTGTCGATGGCAAGCCGATCCGGTTTGAATTCCTCGACCAATTGACGGATCATCAGCAGATGGTCGGGAAGGCTTTGCGCCTCCGGATAGAGACAGACGACCTTGAGCCCGCCTTCCGCTTCCATCGTCTCGAAATCGACACCCCAACTGCGCGCGTTGCGAATGAGCTGACCGCGGCTTTCTTCGTAGCCAACCAGTAAGGAGCGTTCGCCGGCCGCGACGCCACCGACCAGGAAATTGGTCACCAGCAGCGTCTTGCCGGTGCCGGTCGCGCCGCTGACCAGCGTAACGCTGTCGCGGAAGAAGCCCCCGCTCGTCATCCTGTCAAGATCGGCATTGCCGCTCGTTACCCGGGCGAGGTAGAGGCGGCTTAAGGCCGGCCTCCTTAGCCTCGAGAGGCGTCAATCTTCTCGGACAGCCAGGTCTTGATAAGGGACTGATAGGGCACGTCGCGCTTGTTCGCCGCGACCTTGATCCGTTCGAGCAGGCTATTGGGCAGCCGCAACGAGATCGAGGTCGACGACGGCTTGAGGTTGGGCAGGCGGACCCGCTCTGCCTTGCTCCAATCGACATGCTCACTGGAGTCGTTGGACTCCCAGAAGGCGCGCTCCTCGGCCTCCGATGCAAAGGTCGGAACCGGCTTAGCTGTCTTGGTCATAGTAGCCTCGCTCCTTGCGGCTCATATCCCGGGCAGAAATCACCCGGATCTTGGTGTCCTTGTCCCGAAGCGTGGAGGTGATGTGCAGCAGCCTTCCATCATCGGTGCGCCCCAGAGCATGAATTCGTTGCTCGATGGCGCTGTGCTTTGCGTCGGGAACGGTCAGCAACGGCTCGTTGAAGAACACCTGTTCCGCCTCGGCCTGGCTGACGTCGTGCTTGTCGATGCTCTTGCGGGCATTGCCCGCATCCCAGTCGAAGCCGGCAATCCGTTCCCATTCGATCATCGATGTATATTGCTATAATATACGCGGATTTCAAGCTCCGTCAGGCGTGAGCGCTCCGCCCAGCAGATTTGGACAGCATAGGGAGAGGAAATGGAGGCAAGGAAAACCCCCTCGCTGATCGGCCAGACCGGTGGCGCTGACGCTCAACCGCCAGCCTCGCAATCCCGGCCGCGTCGTCCGGCGCAGGGCTGAAAGCCCCGCTTGTCCTGCCGGGCAGGGATGCTCACCAGGCAGTTGCACCGGCCCGCCCGCTCCGCGGGCAGGGGGATGTCTTCGGAAGGAGGACGAGAAAGGACCGGTGAAAGGCCGCGTCTGCAACCTCCAAGGAGCATTCCCATGGAACTGAAATTCGTTGATCCGCGCTCGCTCAAGGACAATCCCGACAAGGCGCGCCGTTCCAAGTCCAGCCCGCAGGCCCCCTGCTGCTGGCGACGATCAAGGCTGTTGGCATCGTGCAGCCGCCCGTCGGGTGCGCTCCGGTCGGGACAATCCCGAATACGACATCAGGCTTCTCATGGCTGATGGCAGCATTAAACACGTCAGAGTATTCGGCCGCGTGATAAAGCACGATACCGGTCGACTGGAATGCGTCGGCGCGGTTCAGGACGTGACACAAAGCCGGCTGTTGGCGCAGGCGCACGACAAACTTAGGTCGGAACTCGCCCACCTCACGAGGGTAATGAGCCTCGGCGCAATGACGGCCTCGATCGCGCATGAGGTCAATCAGCCGCTCTCAGGAATCATTACTAATGCCAGCACGTGCCTTCGCATGCTGGCGGCCGACCCGCCAAACATCGAGGTCGCGCAAGAAACCGCGCGCCGCACCATCCGCGACGGCAATCGTGCGGCGGACGTGATTGCACGATTGCGCGCGCTTTTCAGCAAACGGCCCCCAACGATCGAACCAATTGATCTGAACGAGGCTGCGCGAGAGGTGATTGCACTGTCGTCCGGCGATTTTCAACGAAACCGGGTGGCGCTGCACACCGAGTTCGCCGACGGGCTTCCGCCGGTCGGCGGTGGCCGGGTCCAGCTTCAACAGGTAATCATAAACCTGCTGCGGAACGCTTCCGATGCGATGAGCGGCGTCGATGACCGCCCGAGGCAGCTGGTGATCAGAACCGAATTGGACGAAGACGATCACGTGCACCTCTCCGTACAGGACGCCGGCGTTGGTTTCGGGCCGGAAGGAACGGCGCGCCTCTTCGAGGCGTTCTATACAAGCGAGGGCATGGGGATCGGGTTGTCCGTCAGCCGCACCATCATAGAGAGCCATAACGGACGCCTGTGGGCTGAACGGAACCGTGGCCCGGGTGCTACGTTCTCATTCTCCATCCCGGAGTACTTCGGGGAAGGGCTTCGCGAGGTCGGCACCATGCGCGCATCGGCTATGGGCAATGCGCAGAGTTCAGCGGGGATTCGATGAAAGTTGTGCAACCACTCGTGTCTGTCGTCGACGACGATGAATCCGTGCGCGAGTCCCTGCCAGACCTGCTTAGAGCGTTCGGTTTCAACGCGAAGTCGTTCTCCTCGGCGGAAGAGTTCTAACCTCCGACAATTCGGCAGATAGGCCTCGTTATGCCCGCGGGATCCTGGTCGGCGGGGTCATCGCCGCCGCCGTCGGCAACGATCTGGTGCTGGCGCATTCCCATGATCCGCTCGAGACGGCCTAACCTAAGTCCTGATCCTCACTGGCGGACCGGCGATCTATCTGCTCGGGAGCGCCAACTACATGAAGGCGGTCTATCGTGTGGTGCCGGCATCCCGATGGCGGGCGTTCCTGCCCTGCTGCTCCTGGCTGCCAGAGCTGGCGCACCCACGCCCGGCAGGCATCGAAGAAACGGTGTCCGGTCCTGTCGGGCGGACCTCATTCGGCAATCGTCGTCGGCAGTAGAGCCAAAGTGTGATCGCGGCCCAAACCGGTGCTCATGACCATGTTTACGCTTGGGACGTATGTGGCTGTTGTCTTTTGATATGGTATCGATAACATGCCTTGCGTGAAGTTGATTCCAACGGGTGGTTCATGAGCGATGCCGGACGCCGCAGAGAGCTTGTGCCCGAGTGTCCAGCGTTTT
The DNA here is from genome assembly GCF_040317865.1 of Mesorhizobium sp. M1365. Classification (NCBI taxonomy): domain Bacteria; kingdom Pseudomonadati; phylum Pseudomonadota; class Alphaproteobacteria; order Hyphomicrobiales; family Phyllobacteriaceae; genus Mesorhizobium; species Mesorhizobium sp. M1365. The sequence goes on along the minus strand of NZ_JAMYLG010000015.1, from coordinate 43,759 downwards.
GCTTGGGCACATCGCTGCCGGCTGGTGGAGCGGCATGATGGCCAAGGCCGCCTCATCGAGACCGGGCGAGAGCCACGCCCCGACGATGGTCGACGTGGCGCGGCGGGCAGGTGTGTCCACCATGACGGTTTCACGCGCCCTGAAAGAGGGCAGCCTCGTTTCCAAGGCCACGCGGGAAAAGATCATGGTCGCGGTCAACGACCTCGGCTACGTGCTCGACCAATCGGCCGGCAGCCTGTCCTCGCGCAAGACTGGATTTGTTGCCGCGATGGTTCCATCACTCAACAATTCCAACTTCGCCGATACGGCGCGCGGCATAACGGATGAACTGGAGAGCACGGGACTCCAGCTTCTGCTCGGCTACACCGACTATACGGTCGAGAAGGAGGAAAAGCTGATCGAAGCGATGCTCCGTCGGCGGCCCGAAGGCATCATTCTGACCGGCGGCGCCCATACGGAGCGCGCCCGCCGGCTTCTTAAAAACGCGGGTATCCCTGTAGTCGAAACCTGGGAGTTGCCGGCGAAACCCATCGATCAGGTGGTCGGATTCTCCAACGAAGAGGCGATGGGGCTTCTCGTCAAGACGCTGGCCAGAAAAGGCTACAATAAATTCGGTTACATCGGTGGCACGACCTCGCGCGACACGCGCGGCAGCCAACGGCGCGAAGGCTTTGTCAGAGCCATTGAGGAACTCGGCCTGCCAACCGGGCGCCTCGTTTCCTTTGGCGTGCCGCCGATATCCATCGAGCAGGGAGGCCAGGCCGTCGTCAGCATGCTGGAGCGCTGGCCGGACACGCAAGCCGTACTCTGCGTTTCGGACCTTTCGGCCTTCGGCGCACTGATGGAATGCAAGCGCCGGGGCATGCGGATCCCGCAGGACATCGCCATTGCCGGCTTCGGCGACTACGAGGTAGCCGCCTTTTGCCATCCCGGCATCACCACCGTGAATGTCGACTGCTACGGCATCGGGCAACAGGCCGCCCGCAGATTGATCCAGGTGATCCGAGGCGACGAGAAACGACACGGCGAAGAAATCGTCCTCACAAGCTATCGCGTCGTCGAGCGCGAAAGCACCTGAGTTCCTGCATCGATTCAAACGCAGCGAAGGGCAGCCCAGCAGCGATGTTCGCGAGACCATCACCCTCACGCATGACGGTGCTTTGAAAGCCGTTGCAGCCGGAGCAGCGCGCGCCGTCACGATGGGCGTGCCGCAATGTCTCGTGGTCGTCGATGCGAGCGGCGAAGTCCTCGCCAGCCTGCGCATGGATGGCGCGCGGTTCCTCAGCATGCGTACGGCGGAGGCGAAGGCGTGCACCGCGGCGTCAATAAACGCCGCTACTGGCGGCATGGCGTTCGAAGCGGCGCTCTCAGCCGGTATCGCATCGCAGGGCGACGTGACCAATTTGCCCGAGGGCTTGCCGATCTGCTTCGGCAGACGCCTTGCGGGCGGCATCGGCGTCGGGTCGGGAACCGGCGAGCAGGATTTCGATGTGGCACACGCCGCCTTGGCGGCGGTTGGCGCCGACGTGATTTAATGCGATGTGCCGATGCGCCTCCAGCGCAACCGAAGGATCTTCAGAACGCGATCTGAACCTTCATGGATTTGTTTCGGTCACCGGCGATGTCGAAAGCCGCGACCGCCTCGTCGAGAGGATAGATGCCCGTCAGTAGCGGTTTGACATCCACCCGGCGGCGATTGATCAGGTCGACGGCGATCCCAAACTCCTCGTGGAAACGGAAAGTGCCCCGCATCTCGATCTCTTTCGCGACGATGAGGTTCTGCGGGATCGACAGATCGCCGCCGAGACCGAGCTGCACGAGCACGCCGCGCGGCTTCAGGACATCGAGCCCTGCACGCACCGCGCGTTCATTGCCGGAGGCCTCGAACATCACGTCGAAACTACCCTTGTCGACATTGTAGGCGGCGAGCTCTTCGCTGTTTGTCGCGACATTGATCGTCCGGTCGGCACCGATCTCCAGGGCCTTCGCCAGCACGCCCTCCATGACATCGGTGGCGACGATCTCGCGCGCGCCGTGGGCTCGTGCGGCGAGGATGCAAAGCGCGCCGATCGGCCCGCAGCCGGTGACCAGAACCCGCTTGCCGAGCAGCGAGCCGGCGCGGTTCATGGCATGCAGCGTCACCGCGAAGGGCTCGGCGAAAGCGGCTTCGTTGATGGAGATGTGGTCGGCTATTCTGTGGCACTGCCACGCCTCGGCGATCAGGCGCTGGCGGAAGGCGCCCTGGATGTGCGGCATCGGCATGGCGCTGCCATAGAAGCGCATGTCGAGGCACTGGTTCTGCATGCCTTGCAGGCAGTAGCGACAGGCATTGCAGGGCCGGCTGGGCGAGATCGCCACGCGATCGCCCACCGCAAGTGTGGAGATGCCGTCGCCGAGGGCCCGCACCGTGCCCGCAACCTCGTGGCCAAGAATCATGGGTTCACGAAGGCGGATCGCGCCGAAGCCGCCATGGTTGTAATAATGCAGGTCCGAGCCGCAGATGCCGCCAGCCTCGACCGCGATCTCGACCTGTCCGGCGCCAGGGGAGCCCGGATCGGTCTCCTCGATCCGCAGGTCTTTTGCCGCGTGGATGACGATCGACTTCATGATGTGATCCCTTCTCAGACGACCGGTGTGAGCAAGGTCTGTCCGCCGAAATGGGCCGCGAGATTATCGCGAACGAGCTGACCCATGGCCTTGCGGGTTTCCACCGTGCCGCTGGCGTGGTGCGGTTGCAGCACGACGCTGGTAAGCTTCAGGAAGCGCTCGTCGATGGTTGGCTCGTTCCAGAACACGTCGAGCCCGGCACCCTTGATGGCACTGGATTCCAGGGCCGCGAGCAACGCGGTCTCGTCGATCGTGCTGCCGCGCGAAATATTTATGACGATACCGTCTGCTCCAAGCGCTGCCAGGATCGACGCATTAATCATGTGTTTTGTGCTTTCGCCGCCGGCGAGCGTTACGATCAGAAATTCGCTGTCGCGCGCCAGTTCGACCAGATCGCCGACAAAAGCATAAGGAAGATCGTCGCGCTTGCGGTTGTCGAAATAGGAAATCGTGCAGTCGAATGCAGCGGCGCGCTTCGCCACCGCCGCACCGACGCGGCCCATGCCGACAATGCCCAGCCTTTTTCCACAGACACGCGTGACCAGCCCCATATTGCCCTTGCGCCAGCTTCCATCGCGTACATAGGCGTCGGCCTGCGGGATTTTTCGCGCCACGGCGAGCAGCAGCCCGATCCCGATATCGGCTACGTCCTCGGTTAGAACATCAGGTGTATTGGTGACACGAATGCCGTTCGCACTGGCATAGGCGAGGTCGATGGCGTCGGTGCCGACGCCATAGCAGGAAACGATTTCGAGCTGCGGCAGCTTTCTCATCAGCGCAGCACTTGCGCCAAGCTCGCCGCGCGTAGCGATGGCGCGGATCGCGCCGGAGTGGCTTGAGAGCAACGCGTCCTTGTCCTCGGACTGCCAAAGTTTGTGGACGCGATATTTCGCCTCAAGATCTCCCATGTCCCAATCGGGATAGGGACCTGTCATCAAAATGTCGGTCACGGCGTCGTCTCCTGTGCGAACTCATTTTTCCATTGACTATGTTATCGATAACATTCATGTCAATAGGGACTGGCGGCAGTGCGTTGGAAATCGTGGCCGCTCAGGAAACATTGCTCAGGAGGAGCATTTGGGCAGTTCATTATTCGATTTGACCGGCATGCGGGCGCTGGTCACCGGCTCGGGACAGGGGATCGGCCTGGCGCTGGCCGAGGGGTTGGCGCAGCACGGCGCCGAAATCGTGCTCAACGGACGCAGCGCCGAAAAGGTCAAAACAGCTGCGGATGCACTGACAGCGAAGGGACACAAGGTCCATAGCGCCGTCTTCGACGTCACCGATCATGCTGCGGTGGCGAACGGCGTCGCGGAGATCGAGGCGACGATCGGCGCCATCGATATCCTTATCAACAATGCCGGCATGCAGTTCCGAATGCCGCTCGAGGATTTCCCCGCCGACAAATGGGAGGAACTCTTGCGCACCAACATCTCCAGCGTGTTCTTCGTGGGACAAGCGGTGGCGCGGCACATGATCCCGCGGCGGCGCGGCAAGATCATCAATATCGCCTCGGTGCAAAGCGAACTGGCACGGACGAACATCGCGCCCTATACGGCCACGAAAGGCGCTGTGCGCAACCTGACGCGCGGAATGTGTGCCGATTGGGCGAAGCATGGCTTGCAGATCAATTCCATTGCGCCGGGTTATTTCAAGACGCCGCTCAACCAGGCGCTGGTCGACAATCCCGAGTTTTCAGCCTGGCTGACCAACCGCACACCGGCGGGTCGTTGGGGCGATGTCGGCGAACTGGTCGGCGCGGCGATCTTTCTGGCTGGACCGGCCTCATCCTTTGTCAATGGACACACGCTCTATGTCGATGGCGGCATCACAACCTGCCTCTGAGTCCTGGTCCATCGTCGTGATGGGTGTCAGCGGCTGCGGCAAGACCAGCATTGGCATCGCGATCGCGGCTCGTCTAGGGCTCGCTTTTGTCGAAGGCGACGCGCTGCACCCGCGCGGGAATGTCGAGAAAATGTCGGCGGGCATACCGCTTACCGACGAGGATCGCTGGCCTTGGCTGGACCTGTTGGGCGCAGCCTTGCGCCATGCACATGAGCAAGGACGCGGGCTCGTCGCGAGTTGCTCGGCGCTGAAGAAATCCTATCGCGATCGCCTTCGCCATGGTGCTATCGGGCCGGTGCTTTTCGTATTTTTGGACGGTTCACGTGCGGTGCTGCAAGCCAGGCTTGCCGAGCGCCGCAGCCACTTCTTTCCGCCAGCGCTGCTCGACAGCCAGTTCGCCACACTGGAGCATCCCGGCGACGAACCGCTGGTGGTCACAGTGGACATCGAGGCGCCTGTCGACACGATTGCCGATAGAGTGTTGCAGGGTCTGGGCACATTTGGGGTCGGCCCTGCCAGATCAAAGAAAGGCACGTTGAAATGACGCAACCAACAAAAGTCGCCGTTGTCGGTGCCGGCATCATGGGGTCGGCGATCGCCACACGCCTGATCGAGACTGGGTTAGCCGTAACGGTATTCGATCTGGACAAGGTCAAGGTTGCAGCGCTGACTGCAAAGGGTGCGGCTGCCGCCGCATCGGTTGCCGAAGCAACGCGGGCGAGCAGCTTCATCGTCCTCAGTCTCAACCATGCCGATATCGTGCGTTCGGTGGTGTTTGGCGATGGTGGTGTCGCTGCTGCGGCGTCGTCGGAAAAGCTGCTGATCGACATGTCGTCGATCGATCCCGTCGACACCGCGCAGATGGCCAGGAAGCTGTCAGCCGAGACCGGCATGAAATGGCTCGACTGCCCGCTTTCGGGCGGCGTTCCCGGCGCGCTGGCCGGCAGGCTGACAGTCATGGCGGGTGGCGAGGCTGAAGACTTCGAACAGGCGCGCACGGTGATGCGGCATCTCTGCACCAACTACACACTGATGGGGCCGAGTGGGGCGGGGCAGACGACAAAGCTGATCAACCAGCTGTTCTGCGCCGTACTGTTCCAGGCTGTCGCCGAAGCCGTGAAGCTTGCCGAAGCCGGCGGCGTAGACCCGAAGGCAATCCCCGCGGCACTCAAGGGCGGGCGGGCCGATTCCAGCATCATGCAGGAATTCATGGCAAAATTCGCTGCCCGGGATTTTTCAGCCACCGGCCGCATCGACAACATGCTGAAGGATCTGGATTCGCTACAGGCCTTCGCGCTGAAAACCAAGACGCCGATGCCGATGACCGGGCAGGTGGTCGAGATCCATCGCCTGCTCTGCGCCGCTGGATTGGGGCCGAACGATTCGGCCGAGATGATGCGTCTGCTCGACGGCAAGACCAGCTGATCCGTTGGCCTTATTCTTTGATGCTTGACGCCTAGAAATGTTATCGATAACATCATTTGGGCGATCTCGGGAGGAACGCATTGTGACCGAGCAAAAACTGATCGAGTTCAAGTCAATTACGAAGGAGTTCGGCGGCACCCGCGCGCTCTCCGACGTGACGCTTGATCTGCACAAGGGCGAGATCCTGGCGCTGCTCGGCGAGAATGGCGCCGGCAAGTCGACGCTGATCAAGACGCTCGCCGGCATCTATCGGCCGGATGGCGGCCAAATCCTGTTTCGCGGCGAGCCCTACCATCATCGCCCGCCGCGGCCGAACCAGCGCCAGCCCGTAGCCTTCATTCACCAGGATCTAGGTCTTATCGAATGGATGACGGTCGGCGAGAATGTCGGCCTGGCCCAAGGCTTTTCGCTTCGCTCTGGCCTGATCGACTGGCGATCGACCGAGGCGAGGGCGCAGGAGGCGTTAAAGCTGGTCGGCTGTGATTTCGACCCGACGACGCGGGTCCAGGATCTGACCCGTACAGAAAAGTCGCTGGTTGCCATCGCTCGCGCCTTGGCTACCGAGGCCGATGTGCTGGTGCTCGACGAGCCGACCGCCAGCCTTCCCGCCGACGAGGTCGAGCGGCTGTTCGACGCCATCCGTCCGCTCAAGCAGCGCGGCGTCGGCATGATCTATGTCTCGCATCGCCTCGATGAAATTTTCCGCATCGCCGATCGCGTCGCCGTGCTGCGCGACGGCAGGCTGGTCGGCGAGAAGAAAGTCGCCGATACAAAACCGGACGAACTGGTCGAGATGATCGTCGGCCGTCCGGTCAGCCAGGTTTTCAGCAAGGCTCAAACGCAGGCCGGCGAGACGATCTGTGCTGTCCGCGACCTTGTCTGCGCCGGTGCCGGCCCGGTGTCTTTCGACGTACGCAAGGGTGAGTTGCTCGGCCTGGTCGGCCTGCGCGGTGCCGGGCAGGAACTGGTTGGCCGGGCGCTGTTTGGCTGCCAGGCCTTTTCCGGCACGGTGACGATCCGCGGGGCTGTGCCGGACCTGTCCAGCCCGATCGCGGCGATGTCGTCCGGCATCGGCCTGATCGCGCGTGACAGGACCGAAGAATCAATCGCTGGATCCTTATCGATCCGTGAGAACAGTTTCCTCAATCCCGGCGCCGGCAAGCGCGGCCTGTTTTCCTTCCTTGCGCCTCACAGGGAGGCTGCGCTGGCGCAGGCGATCGGCAGTTCCGTCGGGCTGCGCCCCAACGATCCGAACCTGCCGATAGAGGCGCTGTCGGGTGGCAACCAGCAAAAGGTGGTCGTCGGGCGCTGGCTCCACACCGGCCGTACATTGCTGATCGCCGAGGATCCGACCGCCGGCGTCGATGTCGGCGCCAAGGCAGAGATTTATCGGCTGATCGGCCGCGCGCTTGAAGCCGGCCTCGCCGTCGTCGTGGTGTCGACTGATTTCGAGGAGATTGCCCACATCTGCCACCGCGCTTTGGTGTTTTCGCGAGGACAGATCGTTCGCGAACTCACCGGCAAAGACCTCACCACATCGGCCGTGATCACCGCGGCATCGGCTTCCGAAGCCGCCTGATCTTTCTGGGAGCGAACTCATGCAATCGATCGAATCCAGCGCCCTCGAACCGACCCGCGGCGAGATGGCTGATTTGTCCATGGGGCAGAAGGTCATCCGGCTGCTGCCGGTCTACGGGCTGGTTATCCTGACGGTGTTGCTGATCCTGTTGTTTTCGATCCTGCTGCCGAACACGTTCCCGACGCTGCTTAACCTGCGCTCGATCATCTCCGACAAGGCGATTATTGCGCTGTTGTCGCTGGCGGCGATGATCCCGATGGCGTCGGGACGCATCGACCTCACCGTCGGCTACGGCATTGTGCTGTGGCACATCCTGGCCATCAGTCTGCAGACCATGTTCGGCATTCCGTGGCCGCTGGCAGTGATGATAGTGCTGGTTCTCGGCGCCGCGACCGGCTTCCTCAACGGCCTGCTGGTCGAAGTCGCCCGCATCGACTCTTTCATCGCCACGCTGGGCACCGGCACCGTGCTCTATTCCTTGGCGCTTTGGCACACTGGCGGCCGGCAGGTTGTCGGCGTGTTGCCCAACGGCTTCTACGCGCTCAACGGCACGATGGTGTTCGGGCTGCCGATCACCGGCCTCTACGTGCTTGGCATCGCCGTCGCACTGTGGATCATTCTCGAATATCTGCCGATCGGCCGCTACGTTTATGCCATCGGCGCCAACCCGAAGGCGGCTGCTCTCAATGGCATTCCGGTGCGCCGCTTCGTCATTGGGGCGTTCATCTCCTCGGGCTTCCTGACGGCGCTGACAGGAGTGTTGCTCGCCTCCAAGCTTCGCATTGGCCAAGCCAGCGTCGGACTGGAGTATCTGCTGCCGGCTCTCGTCGGCGCCTTTCTCGGCTCGACCACGATCAAGCCTGGACGAGTCAACGTCTGGGGCACGATGACGGGCGTCATCATCCTGGCGGTCGGCATTTCCGGTATCCAGCAGTTCGGCGGCTCGTTCTTCGTCGAGCCATTGTTCAACGGCGTCACGCTGCTCGTCGCCATAGGCATTGCCGGCTACGCCCAGCGCAAGCGCGGCGCAGCGCAAAGAAACAGGACCAAGACCGTCGCGCAGCCCTCGAAGTGACAAATCGAGCCAAACCCGTGGATCATGGAATGAACGACTACGAGGTTCTCGACGATCGGTTCGGCAAGCTGATGATCGGGCATGCCAAGCTCGAACGGCTATGGACCGGTAGCCGTTGGGCGGAAGGACCGGTGTATGTCCCCGCCGCAAGGCATTTGCTGTGGTCGGACATCCCGAACGATCGGCTGCTGCGCTACGACGAAAGCGATGGTTCCGTCAGCATCTTCGAGGCCCATTGTAACTACCAGAACGGCCACACACTCGACCGCGAAGGCCGCGTCGTTGCTTGCGAGCATGGCGGGCGCCGTGTCTCCCGGCTCGAGCATGACGGGCGTTGGCAGACGCTTGTCGAAACCGTTGCAGGCAAGCGGTTCAATTCACCCAATGACGTGGTGGTCAAATCCGACGGTACGATCTGGTTCACCGACCCGGTCTACGGCATCCAAAGCCACTACGAGGGCAAGATCGCCAGAGCGGAGATCGGCGGCTCCCATGTCTACCGGTTCGATGAGCTTTCGGGCGAGGTGAGCGCCGTTGTCACCGACATGGTGCAGCCGAACGGCCTGGCTTTTTCGCCCGACGAGACGATCCTCTACGTGTCGGACAGCGGCGCCAGCCATGTGCCCGGCCTGCCGCGCGCGATCAAGGCCTATGACCTTGCCGCCGATGGCCGGTCGGCGCGCGCAGGCGGCATCTTCGCCGAGTGCGGGGCAGGCCTCTTCGATGGTTTTCGCGTCGATCGCGACGGCAACATCTGGGCCTCCAGCGCCGACTCGGTGCGCGTCCATGCACCGGACGGAACCCTGATCGGCCGTATCCTGGTTCCCGAGCTCGTTTCCAATGTCTGTTTCGGTGGTCCCAAGCGCAACCGCCTCTACATCACCGCTCAGACATCCCTCTACGCCATCTACGTCAACGCACATCCGGCCGGTGTTGGTCCGGTGGCGGGCGACATCAGCCGGTGACATGTCGCCAACTCCAATCGAAAGCCGAGTTTGAAAGACCATGCAATTTCTAGAAACCAAGGGAGGTACCAACATGCAACGCAGAACATTCCTGAAATCATCCGTCGCCTTGATGGCCATGACAATCGCTGCTCCTGTCCTGTTCGCCGGCCAGGCACGGGCGGACGCCACAGCCGACGCCATGGCGGTGGTCCAGAAATATGCGCAGAAGGTCACGGCCTGGGATGGCCCGACCACCGGTCCGAAGGCGCAGCAAGGCAAGACGATCGTCGTGCTCGCCGGCGACCTCAAGAACGGCGGCATCCTGGGCGTCACCAACGGCGTCGAGGAAGCAGCCAAGGCGATCGGCTGGGAGGTCAAGGTGATTGACGGCGCCGGCTCGATCGGCGGCCGCACCGCTGCCTTCGGCCAAGCCATGGCGTTGAAGCCGAATGGCATCGTCATCAACGGTTTTGACGCGGTCGAGCAGGCGCCGGCGCTGGAACAGGCCAAGGCCGCAGGTATCCCGTTGGTCTCCTGGCATGCCGGACCGGTGATCGGGCCCGACGAGAAAAGCGGCGTGTTCGCCAACGTGTCGACGGATGCCATGCAAGTCTCCACGGCCGCGGCCGACTGGGCCTACGCCGATGCCAAGGGCAAGCCCGGCGTCGTCATCTTCACCGATTCGACCTATGCCATCGCCATCGCCAAAGCCGACAAGATGAAGGCGGAGATCGAGCGGCTGGGCGGCAAGGTGCTCGAATATGTCGACACGCCGATCGCCGAGACTTCGCAGCGCATGCCGCAGCTGACCACTTCGCTGCTGCAGAAATACGGCGATGCCTGGACGCATTCGCTGGCGATCAACGACCTCTATTTCGACTTCATGGGACCCTCACTTGCCGCCGCCGGCAAAGCCGGTACCGACGCGCCGATCAATGTCGCCGCCGGCGACGGTTCGGAATCGGCCTATCAGCGCATTCGCGCCGGTCAGTTCCAGAAGGTGACCGTCGCCGAACCGCTCAACTTGCAGGGCTGGCAATTGGTCGACGAGCTGAACCGCGCCATCGCTGGCGAAAAATGGTCGGGCTATCTGTCGCCGCTGCATGTGGTGACGGCCGACAATGTCGAGTTCGACGGTGGGCCGAATAACTCATTCGACCCCGGCAATGGCTACCGCGACGCATACAAGAAGATCTGGGGCAAATAGGAGCCCGGCGATGCGGGCGCAATACGCGATGCGCCCGCATCGCATTCGCACGACAAATCCACGAATTGCACCGCGACCTGCCCTTGCCGGCCGGCGGCCATCCCAGCGCAGAAAATCGGGAAACTCTCGCCATGATCATTCGCTACGCCCTGTTCGAAGGCGAAATCCACCCCGGACGCGAGAGCGAATTCCGGCGCTTTGTCAGGGAAAGGCTAGTGCCGTTGTGGACGCAATTTCCTGGAGCCGAGGAGGTGCGCGTTCTGGATGGCACGGCACGGGATGAGGGCGCCCCCGTCTATGCCATGGCGCTCGCCATCCGTTATCCCGACATGGACGCCTGCAACAAGGCGCTGCAGTCCGACGTTCGCTTTCAGAGCCGCGATGTGACCGGAGAGCTGCTCAAGATGTTCACCGGCCGTGTGCATCACCATGTTTTCGAAGCGAACGAGTTTCCAACCGCTCGATTACGGCGACGGGACGAGGTTTCAGAAATTCGCGTTCGAGGGCCTGGGCGAGATTGACTTCATCGTGGTCGGGGCCCGGCGTGGATCGTGTCGCTCGAACAAGGGAGCGGCTTGCAGAGCTGAATCCGGAGTTCGTCAGACGGATGATCGCACAGCTCATGATCAGGCCAGACTACGAGGAGATGGCTGCTGATAGCCTTGCCATTGCAACAGCCCTGCTCGAAGAGGTGCTGTCGCCAGCGACATCATCCTGACCAACACTGGCAGCCGGCTTCGAGCGGGACGTTTTTGAGCCCAGACGCCTTGGTGAGGTTGGTCCGCAAGATGGGAGTCTTTGAGCGACCCCGAGGGGAAGGTCGTTCGCGCAGGACGAATTCACGCCGATGACCCTTTCGAGACCTTGCGGAGCCGAATTCTCTTTTTGGAAGTCGACATTAGCCGGAATCAGCATTCGCGCCGGCTTCTCCAAGCCGCCGATCAACGGCATGGAAGCGGCATGGCCCTAGCCTGCTTGGGCGTGGCGAACGTCTATACGGGGCGGTGCTGACGTCGCGACTTTGCGAAGCTGAAAGACTTCCGTCGCTTCGCCGCGCCCGCGCAACCTGTGCTTGCCCGCCGGGATCGTTTCGAACTTTTCGTCGAGCCGCGAAACAGTCTCGCCGGAAATGGCGATGGCGGTCGCGGCATCTGGTGCGAGCAACTTGCCGAGTTCCTGAAGCCGCTGGCTGATGTTCACGGTGTCGCCGACGATTGTGTAGTTCACGCGATCGGATGCGCCGATATTGCCGACGATGACGGAGCCTGTGTGGATGCCGATGCGGACATGAAGCGGAGGCCGGCCTTCGCCAGCCGCTTCCAGATTGTCCTTGTCCAGCTCCTCGCGGATCGCCGCGGCGGCGCGGACGGCCGCGGCGGCATGGCCCTTCAGACGATCCGGCGCGCCGAAGAACGCCAGCATGCCGTCGCCCAGGAACTTGTCGACCGTACCGCCATGTGCATCGACCGCGCCGCACAGGATCTCGAAGTGGTGGTTCAGCAGCCTGGCCGCGGCTGCGGCGTCCATCTGCTCCGACAGCGTGGTGAACCCGACGATGTCGGTAAACATGACGGTGACGACCGCTTCGCGCGGTTCGGCGATGCCCACCTCTCCGGTGCGCACCAGCTTGGCCACCAGCGAGCGCGGAATATACGTCGAGAATGCACGCAGACCGATCAGCATGGCGTTGAAGGCCGAAGCCTGGTTGTCCAACTCCAGAACCCTGCTGCGCGGCAGCGGAGTCACGCCGTCGAGATCGAAATCGGCAACGCGCATGGCCTGGCCGGCGATCGCCTGGATCGGTCGCGACAGGCGCCTCCCAAGCAGGATCGCGACGATGACCGCCACGGCCATCGCCCCAACACCGAGCAGGGCCGATCCCAACACGCGCTCGATCTCCTTGCTGATCTGACTGGTCTCGAAATACGCGCCGAGCGTCCAGGGCTTGTCGCCATAGCCTGCGATCTTGCGGGTGATGGCGATGTAGGTGGCGTCGCCGCTCCACTCGGACGCATTGTCCACGCTGCGGTCGATCTCGGCGATTTCTATGTCGCGGGCGCGGCGCGTGTCGAAATCCCGCTCTACCTTCCGCGCGCTATAGGCGGCCAATACCGGATCGCCATACGTGGCCAGCGGCGTCAGCGGCAGGACGCCGTTCTTCAGAGCGTCGGGATCGGCCAGCCTTTGGTCGGCGAGCACGCGGTCTTCGCCATCGAGAATGAAGGCATGCGTGCCAAATCGCGATGATAGCTCCCGCGTGATATCGGACAGTTTCTGCAATTCGACCGCCGCGATCACCCAGGCCTGCGTCACGCCATCACGTGCCAGCGGCACTGAGACATGCGCGTACAGGCCGAACTCGTTGGCTACGAATGCCCCCCATTGCCTGCCGCCGACCCGTCTGCGTTGTTCGAGGGCGGCGCGGACTTGGGGCGACTTCTCGGGCTTGGCCGGAAAATGCTCGATGGCGCCCGTTGCAACGTTGTTTTCGACTGAGCGCGCGGCGCCGCGGCAGACCAGGTCGGGGGTGCAGATCAGCATCGCCTCGACCCCCGAGGCGGTAGCCAGAGCACCGGCAACGGCTGCAGACATCGCCTCGTCGTCGATCTGGAACTCGCCCTGGGCATACAGCTGCGCGATGCCGTCGACCGCGTTCTCGGCGTCCCCCATCTCTGCGCGCAGCGAGTCCTCCATCGCATCGATCAGGAGTGTCGACTGGGCGCCGAGCAAGTCGAACGTGTTGCGAAAATTGGCGCCGACCGACAACGCGAGCACGCCCCCGACCGACAGGAATACGAGGCTGCCAAAACTCAACGCCATGATGACCGCAATAGGGATGCGACGCCGCTTCTTTTCGGGGCGGGCCAGACGCACTGGTTGTGCGGACGTGCTCATGCAACAAGTGTCGCAATGCGCCACCGAATTGCAAGCCCCGTGACGGCTTTAAAGAGGGCGCGCCCCGAATGCACGAGCCTCCTTGCTTCCGTGCCTAGCGCATCACCCGAATGTCCACTTCGGAAGATGTTTCTCAATTTCTGCTCATGGCGCGCCCGTTCCAGTTCAGATCGATCGCAGCAATGTGAGGCTTCCACCCAACCGTTGCTCATCCATGGCAGCCGCAATGAACGGCTATTCACAAAGCGGACTTTTGGTGAGGACAGAAATTGCCGCTTGCCCCGATGCAGCCATGGAAGGAGAGTCCATGTCAGGACGCACATCAGATCAGGATGGCGCAAGGAGGCTCGGCGGACCCCGACACCTCGACTACGACGCCACGGCGGTGCAATTGCGGTGCGACTACGATCCGCGCCACGCACGCCTCCCAAGCGTTGGCTATTGTCATTGCATTTTGGCTGGCGGCAGATCGAGCCATAGCAAATCCGCCTCCAGCTCGCGCCAGTCCTTGCTATGTGCGCGGCTTGATAATTGATGCTAATTCCAACGGAACCATAAACTGCCCCAACATACAATTTCGCTAAAATGCCCCGGAACCTATTGCTGCTCTGCGTCTTGAGTCGCCGTCGGAGGGTGCATGCGTAACGCCACAGACGGGCTTTCTTTCATTGAGTTCCAGTCGCCGACGCTGGTCGAGAATGCGCCCGAGGGCGGCGAATGGCTTCATGAGATCAAGTACGACGGCTACCGCACCGAACTCATCATTGAGGGCGGCAAAGCGAGAGCCTTCACGCGCCGTGGCTACGACTGGTCGCACCGGTACCGACGAATTGTTCAAGCGGCGGCGGGCTTGCCGGTGAAGGCGGCGATCATCGACGGGGAGGCTGTCGTTCTCGGCGACACTGGCCTGCCGGACTACCAAGCGTTGGAACGGGAGTTGGGCAACCCAGACTCGCCGAGGCTCATCTTCTGCGCATTCGACCTGCTGCACCTCAACGGGCGCGATCTGCGGCAGCAGCCGCTGGTAAGGCGTAAGGCAGCCCTAGAGAAGCTGCTGAAGAACTCAGCCCCGACATTGACCTACGCCGAACATCTGGAGTTGGGCGGCACGGACGTGTTTGAACATGCCTGCTGCATGGGGTTGGAGGGCATCGTCTCCAAGCGCACCGATGCCACCTACCGCTCAGGGATCCAGACCAGTTGGCTCAAGGTGAAGTGCATCAAGAGCGACACTTTCCCCATCGTGGCATTTGTCGAGAAGCTGGGCGCTCACCCGCGCCGCATCGCATCCCTCTACATCGGTCGCCGCGAGGGCGACCGACTGCTCTATGCCGGGAAGGCCCGCAGCGGCTACACCTTGAGCGTTGCTCAACTGGTTCGAGAGCGGCTCGACCCGCTGATCATCAGCAAGTCGCCTCTGTCAGAGCCCATCGTGAAGCCGAAGGCGACGTGGGTCAGACCAGAGGTGCTGGCCGAGGTACAGTTCAGCGGCGTCACTGATCGCGGCGTGTTGCGCGAGGCAGTATTCAAGGGTCTGCGCGAAGACCTGGTCGCGATCCCGGCCAAGCCTCCGGCGCCATCAAAGCGACGTGGACCAGCCCAGGAATATGGCGTTCCCAGCGAGAACATCCTGCAACTGCTGCCCGACGCGGTCTCGCCCTCCAAGGAAGAGCTTGCGCGCTACTGGCAGAGGGTTGCCGATTACGCACTCGTCCATCTCGGCCACCGACCGCTGAAGCTGGTCCGCCATGCTCTCGGGGCAACCTTCTACCACAAGGGCGCGCTGCCGAAGATCCCCGCAGCAGTGCATCAGTTGCGCGTTCAGAAGCGCGAGGGTGGCGAAGGTGTGCGCGTGTGGGTGGACGACCTTGCCGGCTTGCTGGGGCTGGTCAAGATGGATGCGGTAGAGCTGCATCCCTGGAACGCTACTGTTGACGACATCGAACATGCCGACCGGGTTGTTCTGGACCTTGATCCGGGCGAGGGGGTCGAGTGGGATGAAGTGATCGAGACCGCGCTAACGCTCCGCGACATCATGGAAGCGGAAGGTCTGCAGGGCTGGCCGAAGGTGACGGGCGGCAAGGGCATTCACCTGATGGCCCCACTTGAGACGAAGATCACGCACGACAATGCCCGGCTCCTTGCTCGATCGTTCGCCAAGCGCCTCGCTGAAGCTCATCCCGATCGCTATCTGCTCTCCGCTGCGCCGGCAGCCCGAAAGGGCCGCATCTTCATCGACTACCTTCGCAATGGGCGCGGCAACACGGCGGTCGGCGCCTTCTCCCCACGAGCGCGACCCGGCTTCCCAATCGCCCGTCCCGTGACCTGGAGCCAGGTCGAGGCAGCCATCCGTCCGGATGCGTTCACCATTGACCGTCCGTTTAGGGCGGCTGCGAGAAAAGCAGCGTGAGCAATCTCGCAGCGCATTCTATTAGCAGTGGGCGAAGACGCCCGGCGATTCCGCCGAACATTCGATCATGTCAACTACTTGCCGGACGGGTCGATCTCTATCCAGGCGGGCACATGATCACTCGGCTTTTCCCAGCCTCGCAGGTCAGCGTCCACGCCCGCGTCACGTAACCTGTTCGAAAGTGATGGGCTGACGAGGAGGTGGTCCATCCGCAGGCCGGAACTCCGATCATAACCGCCTCGGTAGGAGAAGTTCCAGTACGTGTAGATGCCTTTCTCCGGATGAATGCAGCGGACGGCATCCATCCAGCCATTGTCTAGCATTTCGGCGTAGGCCTGCCTGCTCTCCGGAAAGTAGACTGCGTCGCCCGTCCAACGTCTCGGCACCACCGCATCGATCGGCGTTGGCACGACGTTGTAGTCGCCGCACAGAACGCTTGTGATCCCCTCCTTGAGCAGTAGCTGGCCGTAGCTGATCAGACGGTCGAACCAGCGGAGCTTATAGTCGAATTTCGGGCCGGGAGCTGGATTGCCGTTGGGCAGGTAGATGCACCCCACGACGATCCCATCCACCTCTGCCTCGATATACCGGCTGTGAGTATCGTCAGGGTCACCCGGCAGGCCGCGTCGACGCTCCAGGGGCTCCTTTCCCCGTGCGAGTATAGCTACACCGTTGTAGGACTTTTGCCCGTGCCAGATCGCGCCATAACCGGCGTTCCTGACGGCTTCCGCGGGAAATTTCTCGTCCGAAGTCTTCAGTTCTTGAAGGCACACGATGTCATAGTCGGTCTGACCCAGCCACTTGATGAGCAAGGGCAGGCGACCGTTCACGCCGTTGACGTTAAAGGTTGCGATACGGGTCATCCGAAGTTCTCAACAACCCTCGGCGATTTGAGCATGGAAGGCTCAGATGTTATGCTTGCATCATGCCGCCAAAGGGAGGCCTTGTCAGTCGTCTTTCTAGAATGGCGGTCGAGCGGTTTCAGCGAGCCTTTCCGCGTGCCAGATGGCGCAATGAGCGCAGAAGCTGGTCGTCGGGAGCGTCGTAGGCGAAGTCGCGAGCGGTAGATGCGGCGCGCACAATCCGGCGTTAGGGCGGCCGCAACGCACGGACGGGTGGAGCTTGGGCAGGTCTACTGCTGATTGAGGGCGACCGCCTTGGGTCCAGTGGGTTTAAGTAATGCTGCGAAGGAATCCTATATGGCCGAGCCACAGCTCTCAATTCGTAGCGGCAAGGCGGGCGATCTTGCGAAGGGTTGAACCGAAGCACGGCTCGACCTTGTGGACCACATCGGCCATGGTCTTGTCCGACCGGACCCGCTGCTTGTGCTGGACGGCATCCTTGCCCAGCCCGGCAGTTCGGCCGACTTCGTCGCTCGTCGTGCGAAAGGCGTCGGCAATCGTGCGCGGAGCGAAGAAGCCATTGTCGGAGTACTGGACCAGTGCCATCTCACTGCCTAACCACAAAATGCCTCATAACCTGAGGAGATATAGCGTCAAAATGGGAGGTCTTTGAGAGAAGAAGCCGACAAGAGGAATAATAAGCCGTGACCATGCGGTGTTTAGCTGGTCTATTCACCGCATAAATTGCGGCAAATGATCTTGCATATACGACGATTGAGGCCCATATTCGACGCAAAAAGTGCGGAGAATATGGCGACCTATATCTACGAGCTTGAAAACTGGCCGCAGTTCGAGTGGCGCAGCCAGGACCTTGCCGATCAACTGGCGACGGTGCGCCATCGGCAGGGCCGGCTGCTGGGGCGGATGGAGGCGCTAGGCTTCGAATTGCGTGCCGAGGCGATGCTTCAGACCCTAACGGAGGACGTTCTCAAATCCAGCGAAATTGAGGGTGAAATTCTCGACAAGGAACAGGTGCGGTCGTCCATCGCCCGCCGACTGGGCATGAATATTGGCGCACTGGCGCCGGTCGACCGCGATGTCGAGGGCGTGGTCGAGATGATGCTCGACGCAACTCAGAACTATCAGGCGCTACTTACGGATGAGCGGTTGTTCGCCTGGCATGCGGCCCTGTTTCCGACGGGTCGCAGCGGCATGACGAAGATCATCGTCGGTGCGTGGCGGCATGAAGCCTCTGGTCCGATGCAGGTCGTCTCAGGTCCGGCCCGGCTTGAGCTTGAAATGGCCTCGTTCATCGACTGGTTCAACGGTTACGCGCCGCTTGATCCCGTTCTGAAGGCGGGGGTCGCCCATCTATGGTTCGTCACCATCCATCCCTTCGAGGATGGCAACGGCCGTATCGCCCGCGCGATCGCCGACATGATGTTGGCGCGATCGGAGGGCAGCGCTCAGCGGTTCTATAGCATGTCCGCGCAAATCCGGGCGGAGCGGAAGGACTACTACGCGATCCTCGAACGGACGCAGAAGGGCAGTTTCGACATCACCCCTTGGCTGCAATGGTTTCTAAGCTGCCTCGACCGCGCCTTCAGCGGGGCCGAGGAGATTTTGGCCAATGTGCTGCGCAAGGCCCGTTTTTTGGAGGAGATGGTCCAACGACCTCTAAGCGAACGCCAGCGCAAAGTCGTCAATCGGCTCCTGGACGGCTTCGAAGGCAAGCTCACCTCCTCGAAATGGGCAGTGCTGACCAACACCTCACCTGACACGGCCTTGCGCGATATCAATGATCTCCTGGCGCAAGGGATACTCGTGAGAGATGAAGCCGGTGGGCGAAGCACGAGCTATTCGCTGGCAGGATTGGATGACGGGCCGGATCGCGCGCCTCGGCGACATCGTTGAAACAGGAGCGCGAGCCGACAGCGCGCGCCCAAAGCATGATTGGCCCGCTCGATTGGTTCGGAGAATGCGTCTATGCCGTTTGTCGCTCGGCACTGGTCCATCGGGTTCGGTCGCAAGCCGTTAGCGCCAGTCATTGACGAACTTTCCGCCTTGATAGCCGCCATTGAAGCCCCAGCGAGCGGTTTGATAGGCTGCAAACCCCTGAATCGCGCTTTGGCTTTGCCTAGGCACCCAACGCCTTCTGGTTTCGCCATCCTGACAGCACCACAACCCGTACGGCAACCGACGCTGGGCCTGACATTTTATCTCCTATTTCTGCGCAGCCGCAACTCGCTGCAACATCGGTTTTGACATCAAGCCATCAGTTGCCATCTTGCTAGCAGGCGAAATGAGCCTATACAATGGTGCCAAGGAGTCCGATATGGCCGAGCCACAACTCTCAGTCCGCAGCGCCAAGGCGCGTGATCTTGCACACCGGCTTGCCCGTCGTGAAAACCGCTCGATTGCGGAGGTGGTCGAGCGCGCCCTCGAATCTTACGAGGTCCGCGAGGCCGGTCGTGAGCCTGCTTCTGCCTTCTACCCGCGGCTTTCAGCGCAATCCGGCACAGACATCGACCTTGAGGCGGTGATCCGTGAGAGTCGCCGGCCGAATCGAGGCGTCGAGCTTTGATCTTTGTCGATACGAACGTCGTTTCCGAAACGTTGAAAAAGACCCCAGACGAGGCAGTCATTGCCTGGCTGATCCGATACGATGCCGAACTCGCGCTTCCAACCGTGACGATTGCCGAGATCGCGTTCGGCATCCAGAAGATAAGACCGGATCAACGTGCCGAACGGCTGGAGCAAGGATTGTCGGACTGGCGCCGGCGTTTCGCAGACCGCACCTTCGGTCTGACAGAAGAGGCTGCGCTGGTTTATGGGGAAATTATGGGTGCTGCTGCTCGCCAGGGACGCGGCATGTCGGCACCCGATGGCATGATCGCGGCGATCGCTCGAGTAAACGGGGGCCGCCTCGCCACGCGCAATCTGACTGACTTCGAGACGGCAGGACTCGTTCTGACATCTCCGTGGGAGTTCTGAAGCGTTTTCCTGTCGTCGCTTTTGTTCAAGCCCCATCTGCCTGTCAAAGACGGGCTGAAAGGCCGTCAAAGCGCAGGCGAGCGATATCAGGTCAATTTGCATGTCGTCAAAATCCCCTGAAGGTCACTCGAAGCGCCTCAGCGGCAGCCTGACCGGGTACGGCAAGCGACCTGCCTTTTCTTCGGGAAAACCATTAGGCTCGCTGGGCTTGCGAGACGGCGAGAGATGCCCGATCTGAAACAGATGCCGGATGTGAAACAATTGAAATTGCTCGGCGTCCTGGCAGCGACGGGCGTCGGTCTATATGTCTGTTATCTGCTGGCGTGGCCTTTTTGCCGGCATTGACCTGGGCGCTCGTCCTGGCAATTATTCTGTCTCCGGCTCACCGGTGGGTTGAGAGACGGGTCGGAAATCGAAACCTGGCAGCGCTGATATCGGTAAGCGTCGCGGCGATCGCCGTCGGCCTGCCGCTGGCGCTCGTCGCACAACAGCTCGTTCGCGAGGCGGTAAACGGAGCGACTTATCTGGAGGAGGTCATCCGCGGTTGGGACGCAGTCGGCTTCATGTCTGGCTATCCCACGCTTTCGGCCATTGCCCAATGGATCGAGAACCAATTCGATCCGGCCGGCTCAGTCGCCGCATTCGTGCAATGGCTGACGGGACAAAGCACATCGCTATTGCGTGGCTCCATCTATCAAGTCGCGATGTTCGGCCTGACATTTTATCTTCTGTTCTATTTTCTGCGCGACCGCCAACATGGCCTGCAAGCCGTCGCGGGCCTTTCGCCCCTGCGCGCTCCGGAGACAGCCTACATCTTGTCTCGCTTTGCGGAGACCGTCCATGCAACACTGCTCGGCACCGTGTTCGTCGCCGCCGTCCAGGGAACATTGGGTGGCCTGATGTTCTGGTGGCTCGGCCTGCCGACGCCAGTCTTTTGGGGCCTTGTCATGGGACTTCTTGCCATCGTGCCCGTGCTCGGGGCGTTTGTGATCTGGGTGCCCGCAGCGGTCTATCTCGCACTGGAGGGAGCTTGGGCCAGCGCAGCGATATTGACCGTCTGGGGCGGCGACATCGTCGGCGGCATCGACAATCTGCTCTATCCGATGCTTGTCGGGAATCGGTTGCGCCTCCACACGGTGGTGGCCTTTATCGGCGCGGTCGGCGGCATCGTCTTGTTCGGAGCATCCGGCCTTGTCCTCGGACCTGCGGTGATCGCCATCACAATCAGCCTCATCGACGTGCTAAAGACTCGATTGACCGACCGGCCGACGCCGGCGCGCGCTGGTGAGCTACCGCATCAGTCCGTGACGGATTGATCAAGCGCGAAAAGGGCGCTGGTCTTCGAGTGGTAGCGCGAAACCTGAACAACCTCTGGGCGGAGATCTCAACGAAGGCAAGCACATCAGCCAGGCTGCTGTATTGCGGCAACCTTCCAGTCACCGCCGTTCTGCCGCGTAAAGGTCCACAGTTCGACCGTCTCCGTCGGCTGATCGGCCCCGCCCTCAACGACCTTGCCGCTGATGCGGTCGCGGGTCACGTCGCGAGACTCATAGCGCAAAGCAGCCGTCGCGTAGTCGCGATCACCCTCCCGCCAACTTTCCGCAATATCGGCCTCCAGCAGGCTGACGTCCGACACGTCGTTCCTGACGCCCTTTTTGGCATTGTCGGCAAGTTCCTCGGACAGATAGGACACCATCTCGGATGTCACCAACCGGCGCAATGCAGCATGATCTTCGCGCCCGAATGCCTCCTGAACTTCCGTCAGCCGTTGCTGGAACGTGTCGAGGTCGGTTTGGGTGAGTGTGATCTCATCGGAAGCATTGTCTTGGTTCGTTCCGCCATATCCTGACCCAACGCCTGGAATGGGGAACGCTGCGGTGTTGCTCGGGTCAGGCCGGGCTGCAGCGCTTCGCCCAAAGGTCCCGGTGCCTCGCGAGGCACCGGCCATAGCGGGTGCCGGGTTTTGCGCCGCCTGCGAGCGGAAAAAGCGGATCGCCAGCATGATCGCGCCGCCGAACAGCAGTACTTGGAGCAAAAGACCCAACATGCCGGCCAAGCCGCCGAACCCATGACCCAGAAGAACGCCGATCAAACCGCCGAGAAGTAGCCCACGTATCATCGATCCGCCGAGGCCGTTGAAGAAGCCCGGGCGCTGGAATGCCTGCGGCTGACGGGCCGCATTGTTCGTGGCCGCATTGGGCGTCATCGAGCGCTCGACCGGTGCGGCCGGTTGCGGCGCAACTCTGGTCGGCGGGACCGGCTGGAAAGTGCGCATGCCGCGACTGCCGAAGCTGCCGCCACGGCGCGCATCGGCGTGATCCACAGCGACCATGGAAAATGCCAGGAACAACCCCACAAACAAAACTGCAAACCGTCCCCAACGCGAAATCAGCATAGGCAAGTCCTCAAGTGACACTCTTTCCGCTCATATGGGGTGCGTCGATCGAAATAGCAGTGAATCGTCCGTCGAGATATTTTCGGGCGGCATGGTCGGCCGCCCGCCGGTGTTCACGACGAGAATGTCTGCCCTACCCAAGCGCGATGATCGCTGTTCGACCACGCAGGCTCCCGCACCCGGCCGACCGGCATCGGTCGCGTCAACAGCATCGCTCATGCAAGCCTCTGGTCATCGATGTCCCCGGCGATGATGCCGAGGTCTCCCGGCGAAGACTCGATTGACTTACAGCTTTCCTATGTACTATCAACATATCTGGAAAACCTGCCATACAGGTTTGCCCACTCCTGAACGGGAGATTGCGTGAGCACGGCCGTATCCGCAAAACATTCCGACGCAGCGAGCCTGGTCAGCAATACGATCGGCGAGATCACGCGCCATATCCGCGCGCATGAGCTCGGGCCCGGCGACCGGCTGCCCAGCGAGGCCGCGCTTTCGAGACAATTGAGCGTCTCGCGTACCGTGGTTCGCGAGGCCTTCAGCTCGCTCGCCGCCATGCGGCTTATCGACCTGAGGGCGGGCAGACGGGCTACCGTCGCCGAGCTGGATTATGGCGCGATGTCACTGGTGATCGAGCATGGCGTCCACACCGAGCAGATCACGGTGCAGCAAATCTATGACGTGCGCCGCACGATTGAGACCCGCACCGCCATGCTGGCGGCCTTGCGCAGAACAGCCGACGAAGTGGAAAGGATCAGGACGCACGCGCTCGCCATGCTCGAGAATTTCCAGCGGCCGGAACAGGTCATGGAGCACGATCTCGCCTTTCACCTCGAAATCGCCAAGGCTGCGAAGAATCCGGTTTTCAGCCTCATCGTCGGCGCGTTCGAGCGCGTATCGCGCCAGACCTGGCCGATCGGCTGGCGGACCCGCCCTTCGGATGCCGAGCAGTTGGCGATGATCCAGATCCATATCGACCTCGCCGAAGCAATCGAGACCGGTGATCCCCAGTCGGCGCGTGACCTGATGGCGAGGCATTTTGACGAGAGCGTCAAGGCCCTGCTGGCGGCCGGCATCGCCTGAGGAGCAGGGGCGCAATGAAGATCACGAAACTGGAAACGCTGCGGCTCAAGGAGCGGCCGAACCTTCTGTGGGTCCTGGTTCACACGGACGAAGGCCTCGTCGGACTCGGCGAGACCTTTTTCATGGCTGAAACCGTCGAGACCTATCTGCACGAATATGTCGCGCCGTGCGTGATCGGGCGCGACCCCTTGCAGATCGACTTGCTTGCCGCCGACCTCGTCGGCTATCTCGGTTTCCGATCGACGGGCGCGGAAGTCAGGGGCAACTCCGCTTTCGATATCGCGCTTTGGGATCTGTTCGGAAAGGCGACGGGTCAGCCGATCGCACAACTCCTCGGCGGGTTCACCCGGCACGAGATCAGGACCTACAACACCTGTGCCGGAACCGAATACATCAAGAAGGCCACGGGGCAGACGACGGCCAACTACGGGCTCGATAAGCCTGGCGACGCCTATGATGATCTGAACGGCTTCCTTCACCGCGCCGACGAACTGGCGCATTCGTTGTTGGAGGAAGGCATCACGGCCATGAAGATCTGGCCCTTCGACATGGCCGCCGAGAAAACGCGCGGCCAGTATATATCGCAGCCCGACTTGAATTCCGCGCTGGCGCCGTTCGAGAAAATCCGCAATGCGGTCGGCGACAAGATGGACATCATGGTTGAATTCCATTCAATGTGGCAGCTGCTGCCGGCCATGCAGATCGCTCGCGAGCTTGCCCCCCACAAGACCTTCTGGCACGAAGATCCAATCAGGATGGACAGCCTGTCCAGCCTGAAACGCTATGCCGAGGCTTCGCTGGCGCCGATATCGGCTTCGGAAACGCTCGGTTCCCGGTGGGCCTTCCGCGACCTTCTCGAAACCGGAGCGGCCGGTGTCATCATGCTTGATATCAGCTGGTGCGGCGGGCTCTCGGAGGCGCGCAAGATCGCTGCCATGGCTGAAGCATGGCACCTGCCGGTCGCGCCACACGACTGCACAGGTCCAGTGGTGCTCGGCGCATCGACCCACCTGTCGCTGAATGCGCCGAACGCGCTTGTCCAGGAGAGTGTCAGGGCCTTTTACAAGACCTGGTACCGCGACCTTGTGACCGCTTTGCCGCAGGTGAAGAACGGCATGATCACCGTGCCTCCCGGACCGGGCCTCGGCATGGAACTGAACCCGGAGATCGATCGCGCCTTCACGGCGCTTCGACGGGTGAGCGAGGCATCTACTCTCTGAAAATGAACCTGAAGCAGCTTTCTACGGAGGAGGAGAACCATGAAGAAGCTACTTATCTCGGCAGCCTTGGCAGCAGTACTGGCTGGAGGCTCGGCAATCGGCTCACGCGCACAGGAGCCGATGAACATCGTCTTCACGCATCATTCGTCGGCGTCGAACCCGTTCTGGCAGGCGGTGAAGAAGGGCTTTGACGACGCCTGCGCCAAGATCCAGGCGAATTGCCAGATGGTCTTCACGCAGACCGAAGGTTCGATCGAGCAACAGTCGGCCAACATGCAGGCGGCACTCGCGGCAAAACCGGACGCGCTGATCACCTCGATCGTCGACAACAATGCCTTCGACCAGATCATCGCCGACGCCCGCGCTGCCGGCGTCACGGTCATCGCGTCCAACGTCGACGACACCGAGGGTGCAGCCGGCAATGCCCGCCAGGCCTTCATCGGCCAGGGCTTCATTCCCGCCGGCTACGAACTCGGCAAGAAGATGTCCGAGTTCTTCCCCAAGGAAGGCAAGATCAGGGCGCTCGTCGGCGTCTCCGCGCCCGGTCAGAACTGGTCGGAACAGCGCGCTGCCGGCGTCATGAAGTTCCTTGAGGAATACAAGGCGGCGAATGCCGGACGCGAAGTGGTCATTGAACGGCTCGACACCGGCACAGATGGCGCCGTCGTCGCCGATCGTGTTGGCGCCTATCTGTCTGCCCACCCGGACACCACGGTGTATTTCGACACCGGCCTTTGGCATGCCTACGTCGCCCAGGTCCTGATCGATCGCGGCATCGAGCCGGGCAAGGTGCTGATGGGCGGCTTCGACATCGTCTCGGAAGTCCTGCAACAGATGGAAGCGGGTTACATCCAGGTCCAGGTCGACCAGCAGCCCTACATGCAGGGCTTCATGCCGGTGATGGAAGCTTATCTCGCCAAGAACGTCGGTCTGCTGCCGGCAGACATCGACACCGGCAAGGGCATCATCGTCAAGGAAGACGTGCCGAAGCTCAAGGAACTGGCCGCACAAGGCGTGCGGTAGGCGCGAAGCCGGCGTCCTCTCCTCGTTCTTTACGCGGAGAGGGCAAGGGGAGGGCCAGGCAGCACGGCCTTGGGCGTCGGCTCCGTCCCATCCTCCAACGGCATCTCCATTGTCAGGGGCGGTAGCAGACAGACTGCCGCCATCCCCTTGCCGATGCGACAAGCCAGCGCAAACAATCCCAAGCCGGAGCGAATGATGAAGCGCTTGATGAAGATTTATCTGGAGAAGCCGGAGCTTGCGGCGGTCGTGTTCCTGCTCCTCCTCCTCCTCGTCTTTCAGATTCGCTCGAACGGCGTATTTCTGAACACACAGAACGTGCGCGGAATGCTTGGGCTGCTGCCTGAAATGGGGCTGGTCGCGATCGGCGTGACCCTGCTGATGATATGCGGCGAGTTTGATCTTTCGGTAGGCTCGGTATTTGCGCTGACCCCGATGACCATGGCGGTGATGCTGGCGGCAGGCGTGCCGTTCGCGCCGGCCTTTGCCGCCGGGCTCGCGATCGCCGCCCTGATTGGCTTCTTCAACGGATTCATAACGATTCGTTTCGCGATACCAAGCTTCATCACCACGCTTGGCATGCTGTTCATCGCGCGTTCGCTGACGGTGGTAATCTCCGGTGGCTTCCCTCCTGTCATCCCGGCCAACGCTCTGCCGAAATGGCTGTTTACGATCTATGTGGGGCCGGGCGATCTCTTTCGCATGTCGTTCTTCTGGTTTCTCGCCGTGGCAATCCTGGTGACGGTGCTTCTGTCGCGCACGAATTTCGGCAACTGGGTGCGCGCCACCGGCGGCTTTCTGCCCGCCGCGCAATCGATGGGCATCCCGACGGCCCGGGTGAAGGTCGCCTGCTTCATGATCTGTTCGGTGCTCGCCGGCTTTGCCGGCACTATTCAGGTGATGCGGCTTGGCGCGCCGCTGCCTTCGATCGGCGAGGGGCTGGAGTTGCAAGCCGTGTCGGCTGCCGTCATCGGTGGCGCCTCGCTGACTGGCGGCATTGGCACTATCTTCGGCGGCATCATCGGGGCTGCCCTGATCCGCGTCATCGACAACGGACTGGTGCTGAGCCAGGTTGACGCCAACTGGTTCAAGATGGCAATCGGCTTCCTGACTATCTTCGCGGTCGTCGTGAACGCCTGGCTTCGAAAGCGGGGCAGGGCAATGAAGGTGGAGACCTGATCATGGCGGCACCCATCATCGCGATCAAGGGGCTCCAGAAATGGTATTCCGGCGTCCACGCCTTGAAGAACGTCACTCTGGACATTTATCCAGACGAGGCGCTGGGCCTTGTCGGCGATAACGGCGCCGGCAAATCGACGCTGATCAACATCCTGTCAGGCACCCAAAAGCCCGATGGCGGCGAGATCAGGATCGAAGGTGAACCGGTCCGCTTCTCGAACCCGCGCGACGCCATGGATCGCGGTATCGAGACGATCTACCAGTACAATTCGATGGTCCCGACCATGACCATCGCACGCAACGTTTTCATCGGACGCGAACCGGTGAAGGGCTCGGTTTTCGGCATCGGCATCCTGGACCAGAAGCGCATGCGTGACGAAAGCGTCAAAGCGATCGCCGACGTCGATCTGCATCTGAGGTCGCCCGACGCGCTGGTCGGCGAACTGTCGGGCGGCCAGCGCCAAGGCGTGGCGATCGCCCGGGCCATGCACTTCAAGTCGAAAGTCATGATCCTCGACGAGCCGACCAATCATCTCTCGGTCAAGGAGACGCGAAAGGTGATCGGCTTCGTTCGCGCCCTCAAGGCCCAGAACATCACCAGCGTCTTCATCAGCCACAACATGCATCATGTTTTCGAATGCTGTGACCGGGTCGTGGCGATGGCGCGCGGCGAGATCGTTCTCGACAAGCGGATCGGCGAGACTTCGATCGAGGAAATCCACGAGGTTCTGTGACGCGAAGAAGCGGTCACTGGCGAGCCGTTCGGCTGGTAGAGGTCAGTCTGCGCTACGGCTTTTCCGCAAGGATCGCCTCGGCGGTTTTCTCGTCGGTGATCAGCACATCGACGACTCCCAGACGCAACACGGCGCGCAGCACCGGAACCTTGTCGAGGCCGCCGGAGGGCAGGATCACAGTGTCGACGTCGCGCAGATGTTCGGGGGCGAGGCCGATGACACGGCTGTTTAGCGGGTGATCGACGAGTTGTCCGTCGGCGCCGATCCAGTGACCGCAGATATCGCCGACGGCTCCGGCTTTTTGGAGCGATCTGAGATCATTGTCTCCTACCAGTCCGATCCGAAAGATGGTGGCGTCTTTGTGCACCGCGCCCACCGAAACGAAAGCGGCGTCAACGTCGCGGGCGTGGGTGAAGGCGTCTTCCAGAATGGACTGGCGCATAAGCAGATCGCGCGTGGCCTCCGTATCCGTGAACACCGGTGCCGCGATGTAGTAGCATTCCGCGTCGAAGAGCGCCGCGAGCCGCGAGGCGATTTCATAGATGTTGATCGCCGATCCACGCGTGAGCCCGCCAAGCAGGGAAACGACCGACATGCCTTTGACGGGGCGCACGGTCACTGAGCGCAGACTAAGCTGGAGCGTGCGTCCCCATCCCACGCCCACCGATATCCCGTCACGGATTCTATGCGACAGGGCTTCACCGGCAGCGGCTGCGATCACCTGTGGCACCAGGGTAGGATCGGGCGGTGTCGGAACCACGATCGGGTCGGAAACGCCATAGGCGTCCCGCAGCCGGTGCTCCAGCTCGATGCAGTTCGCCACCTTGGAATTGATGCGAATCTGAACGATCCCGCGCTGACGGGCATGCGCCAGCATCCGGTTGACGCGAAGGCGGGTCAGGCCAAGAGACTTGGCGATTTGCGCCTGCGTCAGGTCACCGACATAAGCAAGCCAGGCGGCGCGCACGAGCAGCCCTTCCTCGCGATCGGCCGTGACGGAACTCGTTACGGCTTGGCGGCCGTCGCGTTTCTTTCGCGCTGGTTTCTCCATCAGATCATCCTGTCCACTCCGCGGCAGCGGGTCCAGACCGGCTCGGCGGAGCCATGTGCTCATCGATATGAGGCATCAATCGAGTTTCCCGGCTCCGCTAGCCTCGATGATAGCGGTCGAAGGAAAAAACCAGCGGAGCATCATGGCAAATTGCGTCGATGATGGCGCTCGTCAGCGGCAGGCGATCGTGGGGAAGTACACCCCGGGCCATCATATTCTTCAAAGTCGGACCAAGGTCCAGCGCCAGTTGCGCGCCCTCGACCGTGTCTGAACTCATATGTTCGCGCTTCGCCTCGGAATAGGGCAGGCCGCGGCCGAGCAGGCGCCCCATGCGACCGTTACGGCCCGCCTGGCAGGTCACGTAAAGATCGCCGGAGCCGGCCAGCCCCAGCACTGTTTCGACCTTTCCACCCAGGGCTTCGACCAGAATCGCCATCTCGGCGAGGGACTGCGAGAATAGCGACGAGGCAAGATTGTGCATCAGTGCGCCATTGGGCGCCTTGCCGTCGCGCTCGAGCAGCCCGACGGGAGCTCCAACGGCGAGTGTGTAGAAATTCTTGAAAGCGGCGCAGATCTCGACGCCGACGAGATCGGATGACGATCGCGCATGATAGAAAGGCGCGCGCAGAATGCGGGACGCCGCGGCCACCTGGTCGGGATCATGCCCGGCCACGATCACTGAGGTGTCGCGCTGCGCCGCCAGTTCGCCGGCAATGCACGGTCCGCCGACGGCCATCACCGGGACCGACAAGCCAGTGCGTTGCTCGATCTCGCGGGCAAGCAGATGTGGCAGGATTTCCACGCCTTCGTCGCTTGCCGCAAGCCCTTTCGTAATCATCAGTATCGGCACGGGCGACTTGATGCTTTCTGCAATGCGGTCGATCGCCCAAGGAATGCCGGCCGACGAGACGCCGAGTACAAGCAGATCGGGTCCATCGTTCATCGCCGCCCCGAATTCGGTCCAGGAACAGGCGGTTACCACATCAGGCAGATTGATGTTGAGGCGTGGGTGATGACTTGTGCTGGCCACGGAGCCGACGATCTCCTCATCGAGATGGGTCCCGACAAGAGTGATGCGGTTACCAGCGTGAGCGGCCGGAAGCGTCATGGCAGAGCCCATGACGCCGGCGCCGAGGATAACGATCCGCGCCATTCAGCTTCTTCCCTTGTCCAGCCGCTCGCCGCTGCCTTCGTCGAACAGGTGGATTCGCTCAGGCGCCGGCTCCACATGGATCACAGCTCCAGGAGAGACCTCCATGCGGTCATGCAGCACCGAGCAGATCGCGGTGTTGCCCATGCTGGCAAAGATGTGGATTTCGGGGCCAGTCGGCTCGACAACCGTAATCCTCGCTGGAATGCCGCGCCCGTCGGCCACTGGTCGAAGATGTTCGGGGCGAATGCCGTAGATCACCTTTTGGCCGGGCCGGACCGCAGCCCCTGGCGGGAGCGGGAGGGATAGCTCGTCGGTCCGCACCACCCAGGCGTCGCGCTCGGAAGCCACCTCGCCATGGAACATGTTCATTGCGGGCGAGCCGATGAAGGAGGCGACGAAGAGGTTTGCCGGGCGATCGTAGACATCGAGCGGGCGCCCGATCTGCTCGATATGGCCGTCGCGCATAATGACGATGACATCGGCCATGGTCATGGCCTCGATCTGGTCATGCGTGACATAGACGGTGGTGGTCTTCAGCCGCTGGTGGAGCTCCTTGATTTCGGTGCGCATCTGCACCCGCAGCTTGGCATCGAGATTGGACAGCGGTTCGTCGAACAGGAACACAGTTGGGTCCCGCACGATGGCGCGACCCATGGCGACGCGCTGCCGCTGGCCGCCCGAAAGCTGGCGGGGATACCGTTCCAGATAGGGTGTCAGGTTGAGGATCGATGCCGCCCACCCGACCTTCTGTTTGATTTCTTCGTTGGGGCGCTTCTTCAACTGCATGGAAAAGGCCATGTTGTCGAAGACGGTCATGTGCGCGTAAAGCGCGTAATTCTGGAAGACCATCGCGATATTGCGGTCTTTGGGATGGAGCATGTTGACGACCCTGTCACCTATGGCGATCTCACCGGACGTGATGGGCTCGAGACCGGCTATCATGCGCAACAGAGTGGACTTGCCGCAGCCGGACGGCCCCAGCAGAACGACGAACTGGCCATCCTCGATCGAGAGATCGAGTCCGTCGATAATCGAGAGGGCGCCATAGTCCTTCTTTATGTTGCTGATGGTGACAGACGCCATAAATTGCTACCCTTCGATTGCCCTTGCCGGTTGGATCTCATTTTCGCCATGCGAGCGATTGGCGATCGGATGCGCTCTCACCATTCGCTCTCCAGAAACTCTTCCAAGAGTCCCGCATCGGCGGCCAGGTTGACAAAGGACCATCGGCCGCGGATTTCTCGCGAATAGCGAATGGCGTCGTGCCAAAGCGCGCGCGGCAGCTCTAGTTCCGCGCCGGTGACCGGCCCTCCCGCAGCCTTGAGTGCTGCCTCCATGCGGGCGACCGGCATTGCCATGGGCCGAACCTCCTGGCGCAGCGCCGGCCAGATTTCCGCAAGCCTGCGGTTGAAGATTTCCGACTGGCTGGCGTCGAGTGCCGTCTTCTTCATCTCGGCAATGCAAAGTGGTCCAAGCTGCGCGCCATAGCGGGCCAGCATCGCCGCTTCGTCGATGGCGGTCGGCTTCACCTGCGGCGGCTCTTTCATGTCCAGCAGCCGCGCTTGCAGACGCGCCATGACCAGCGAGGCAACCCCGACCTGCTGGCCGTGCGTGGTGCCGGGATGACGCTCTCCCGCGAACATGTCGACCCAATGGGAAATCTGGTGCTCTCCCATGGACCCGGGATGGGAAACGCCGGCAAAGCACACGCCCATCGAGCACAGCGTCAAGACGCGCTGGAGATGCCCGACAGCGGTGACGTCATGCCTGGCAAGGCCAGGCGCATGGGCCAGCATCGGCTCCTCATCGCCCGCCTGCAGCAGGTAGGGCACCTCGGAATAGTAAGTGTCGAACAGCCGATGCGAAGCCCACCAGTCGATCTGGGCCGTGGAGCGGCAGAGGCTGTCGCCAAGCCCGGCGGCGCTGAGCCAGGCGGGCGCTGCGGCCGACACGCCAAGGTCCAGGAAGATGCCCCGGGGCGCGTGTGAAGGCAGCGAGATCTTGAGCCCGGAGGCCAAGGTCACCGACGCTGTCGAGGCGCCGTAGCCATTCATCGAGGCGGCCGTGCCGAAGACGGCATAGGGTCGCTCGTCGAGGAAGGTTGCATGCTTGCAGCTGTCATTGAGGACGCCCGACCCGACGGCCACGACCCCTTCGGCGTGACGTGTCTTCTCCCTGACCATCTGGATCGTCGCCTCATCACAGTCGAGGCCGTCAGGCAGCACGATTTCGTCGATGTCGGCGATGGCACGCAGCGCCTTCGCGACGCGCCTGCCCATCACATCGACGGTGTTGATATCGGAGACCACGGCGATGCGGCTGCCTAGCTTCAGCGGCGCAACGAGATCCGCCTCGCGGCCTTCCGTCGTCTCCAGCAATTCGATGGTCTGGAACGGCAGGACCGCGGCCGCGCCTGTCTTGGGATCTGTCCAGCGTCCAGCGACAACGTCCTCGATCAACGCGCTCCAGTTGGTCGCTTCAGCCATGATCGGCCTCCATGAAGGCCGCGAGGCGTTGGTTCCAGGCTGCAAGCGTTGGCCAAAGATCAGCATGGATCGCAAGAAGTTCGGCGTAGAGCGCGGCCCGTTTCGTGTCCGGTTCGAAGGTTTTGGCCGGCTCGCTGGCCATTGCGAGCGACGCTTCGGCGATCGTGGAAAACCAGCCCACCCCCTTTGCCGCCGCCATCGCCGCGCCTAGCGAGGAGGCTTCGACGGTCGTCGAACGCTTTATTGGACGATCGAGTGCATCCGCCAGAATCTGCATCCACAGGTCGGACTTCGCTCCTCCGCCGATGGCTATGGACTGGTCGATGGTCTGGGCGGCAGCCGCAGCCGCCCGCTGACTTGTCGCGGCCTGATGCAGCGCTATGCCTTCGAGCACGGCGCGATAGATGTCGCCGCGGCGGCTCGAGCCCGAAAGCCCGGCAATCACACCACGGGCCGCACTATCCCAGTGCGGGTCCATGACGCCCTGCCAGTAGGGCAGGAGCATTATGCCGCCTGCGCCGATCGGGCTGGCAGCGGCTTCGGTCTCGAGCGCCTCCAGCGCATCGCTTGCGCCATGCAGATCGACGCCAAGCATTTCGCGCGCCATCCAGTCGACAAGAAAAGTGCCGGCGCGAAGGCACGTCTCGTAGATGTAGCCATTATCGGCGACCGCCGTTTCGGTGCGGAAGGCCTGGTCGTGGACGTAGTCCGTGCCGAAGCTGCCGGAGACGACCGCCGTGCCGAGGTTGATGTAAGCGCATCGCGGCTGCAACACACCAGCGCCCGTGCCGGCGCATTGACCGTCGCCGCCGCCGGCGACGATCGGCGTGCCCTCGCGCAGGCCCGTCGAAATGGCCGCTTGCGACGTCAGTTGGCCCAGAACGGTGCCGGGCCGCGCCAGATCCGGCATCATGCGCCGGGCGACGCCCGCTGCCTCCAGTATATCGTTCGACCAGTCCATAGCCCGCATATCGAGTATGCCCATCGGGTCGGCGGATGCGGTGGACGTCACCCACCGGCCGCTCAAGCGAAAGACCAGATAGCCGTGGACTTCGGCCATCCGCTCCACGCGGGCAAAAATCTCGGGCTCTTGCTCGCGGAACCAGATCATGCGGTAAAGGCAAGGAATGACGTCCAGCGGCTTGCCGGATATTGCGTGGACGCGTGCCGCGCCGAAACTCTCGCCGAAGCGGCGTGCTTTGCCACGGGCGCGCTCATCGAGCCAGAGCGTCGCCGGCCCGACCGCTTCGCCTTGCTCGTCGAAAAGTCCGAAGCTCTCGCGCTGGTTGGCAATCGCGAGGGCGGCAACGCGTGCCGGCGAAACCGTTGACGTCACGGCGCGCAGCGCTGCGACCGTCGAGGTCCACCACTCGGCCGGATCCTGCTCGAAATAGCCCGAACGCGGGTTGGACATTGCAAGCGGTGCACGACCTTCGGCCACGGCCAGACCATTGCGGTCCCAGGCGATCGCCTTGGTTGCCGAGGTCGAGGAATCAATGCCGATGACGAGATCAGGAACCATTGCCGCCACGTTGCCAAACGGCGAGGGCGGCCGAAGCCGCCTTCGCCCAAATCACCGACCAGCCGCTAAAGACCGGCGTCCTTGACTTTGCCGTCGACAATGCCGGCAATGGCATCGAGGCACGCCTTGGCATCGCCGCCATAGTCTTGGCCCGTAAGCAACTTGCCGAGCTCAACCGGAATGTCGTTGTTCGACAGATCCGCCCAGATCGGCATGTCCGGCTCAGATCCCATCTGATTGTCGATCGTGTATTTGATCGCGTCGAAATGGCGTGTCGTTCCGGGGCCGACAACAGCCTTCGCCTTGACCCGAGGATCTGTAAAAGAGGAATTGCGCATCGGCGAGGCGCCGCCGCCGAGCGTCGATACCCGCGCCATGACATCCTTCGAGCAGACCCACTGCATGAACAGCCATGCCGCTTCCTTGTTCTTGGAATATTGCGACAGCGAGATCGTCGAGCCGCCCTGGTGGCCGACGGCCGGGATTTCGTTGAAGCCGCAATCGGCAGCGGCGCGACGACCAGGAACTTCCTTGGGCGCGGGCAGGGCCTCGAACAGGCCTTTGACCTTGGAATCCTTGGCATCGAAGCCGGGGAAATCCTCGCCCCAGGTGATTGCCATGGCGGCTTGTCCCTGTGTCAGGGCCTGTCCTTGGCCGTCCCAGGTCCAAGTCGTCGCCGACGGCGGCGAGTTCTTGACCAGCTCCTGATAGAATTTGAGCCCGGCCACGCCGCGCTCGTCATTGCCGACAAACTTCTTGTCCTTGTTGAAGACAGAACCGCCATGGCCCCACAATGCGAAGGTCCAGTCGCATTCCAGCGAATAGTGGCCGGACTTCGCCTGGCACGCGGTGCCGAAGATGCCGTTGCTCTTTTCTGCCTCTGTAAGCGCCTGGACGGCCTTGAGGTAGGCGTCGAGGTCTGTCGGCAGGGCAATGTTGTGTTTGTCGAAAAGATCCTTGCGGTACATCAGGATGAAGATCGGAATATCGAATGGAATTCCGCACTGTTTGCCGTTGTACATGGCGATGCCGTCGACCAGCGGCTTGGAGAAATCGTCCCAGTCGAAGTTCGGCATCGCCAGTTCTTTGTTCTGGTCGTAATACTCGCGCGGATCGACGACATCCTGGGCAAATGTCGCCATCCAGGACTGGTCGAGATAGTAGACGTCATAGGTGCCAAGCTGGCCCTGTACGTCTTGCGTCGCCTTGGCGAGAACCTGCTCCAGCGGCACGATCTCGACTTCCACCTCAATGCCGGTTGCCTTGGTGAATTCACCCGCGACAAGCTGGTTGGCAACAATCGTTGGCGGCGTCGCTTCCGACGTGTAGCGGATTTTGGTGCCGGCATATGGTTTGCCGACGTCGGCCAGCCACTTCAGCATATCGGCGTCCTGGGCGCGGGCTTCTTCAACCCCGAGGCCCAGCATCCCCCGACTGGTGCGGCCACCACCTAGCATGGCCGATCCGAAGGCGGAAAAGCCGACACCGGCGAGCGCCATCTTCCTCATGAAGTCGCGTTTGGTTATCCGGCGCGCCGTAAAGTCATTGCAGGTATCGGCTACGAATGTCTTCTTGTCGTGTTCACTGAAGCTCATGATCGTTCCTCCATTGCGTTTTTGTCGTCGTTCTTCTCGTCAGCGCCTCACTCCTTCAGCGATCCGAGGGTGAGGCCGCGGACCAGATGCCGTTGAACCAGCAGGATAAAGATGAAGCTGGGTATGATCGCGGACGTGCCGAGCGCTGTGATGTAGCCCCACTCGGTCGCGGTCGAGGTGACAAAGGTCGAGATCTTCACCGGCACAGTGCGGATCGACGTTGTCAGGAACAGTGAGAGCAGGAACTCGGTCCACGAAAAGATGAAACACAGCACGGCCGTCGCAGCGATGCCGCCCTTGACCATGGGAAGGACCACGCGTCGGAACGTCTGCCAGCGCGTCGCGCCGTCAATAAGCGCCGCCTCATCAACCTCGCGCGGAACATCGTCGAAGAACGACTTCAAAAGCAGAACCGCCAGCGGCAGGTTGATCAAACTGTGAACGAGGACGAGGCCCGTATAGGTATCGCGCAAGCCGAGATCGCGGAACATGAAAACGATTGGAATGACGATCGCGATTGGCGGCATGAAGCGCTGCGAAAGAATCCAGAACAGGAAGGACTGCTGGCCGCTGAACTGCATTCGCGACAGGCAATAGGCGGCCAGGGTGGCCAGCAGCAGCGTCAGCGCCGTAGATCCGACGGCTATGATGGCGCTGTCGAGCAACGACTGGCGGGAATCGTATGAACTGGCGCCACCCTTGATCACCCCGGCCGCCTCGCCGCCCTGTTCCATGCCGATGTCGACGCGTGAGACGCCAAGCAACGTCACGCGGTAATTGTCCGGCGTCGGTGTGAAACCGACGTAGACCGGTCCGCTGCGGTCGAAGATCGCCGAATAGGGTTTGATAGACGACAGCGCCCACCACGCGATGGGGAACATGAAGATCGCCACCACCAGGACGGCGAGCACGTCGCGGGCGATCGTTTGGGCGCGCGACGACTCCATCAGAACCTCACCTTGAACAGCCTGACGAAGAGATTCGACACGACGATCAAGACGACGAGCACGATCAGCGACAGGGTCGCGGCATAGGGGAAGTCTCCGGTGAAGTAGATACGGCCAGCGTAGAACGAAAGCGTCTCGGTGGCCGTGCCTGGCCCGCCGGCGGTGATGATGTAGACGTAGTCGTAGATGCGAAAGAGATCGACGCCGCGGATCAGCACCGCGACCGCTATCACCTTGCGCAGCATCGGCAATGTGAGCCGCAAGAACGTCTGGATGCCGTTGGCACCGTCGATCGCGGCTGCCTCGAAAGGTTCCTTCGGCAGCGCCCTGAGCCCTGCCAGGATGATGAGCACCATGAACGGCGTCCATTGCCATATGTCCGCCAGCAGGATCGCCGCCAATGCGGTTCCGGGCTGCGTCAGGATCGGCTGTGCCGGCGAGATCAGGTCGAGGGCATAGAGGTAGAACGACAGGACGCCGAAAGAGCCGTCCTGCATCAGCAGGAACATCATTCCGGTCACCGCAGGCGGCACCACCAGCGGCAGTGTCATCAGCGCCCGCAGCACGCCGTAACCTTTGCGATCGGTGTCAAGCAGAAGCGCGATGAGGATGCCGAGCGCAAGCTGAACCGCAAGCGCGACGAAGGTGTAGATCAGCGTGGTTTCCAGCGAATGCCACATACGCGCATCCGAGAAGGCGCGCGTCCATTGGTGGAGCCCGGCGAAGTCGAGCTGACGGGAAACGACATTGCGTTTGTGAAGCGACAGCCAGACCGAATAGGCGAGGGGATAGATGCCGAAAACGAGAAGCATCACCGTGATCGGCGCGAGCCAGGGGAAAGGATGCTCGGCCGTCATGAACCGGGGAAGGGCCCATCTGGGCGCTTCGCGGGTCACGGTCACCGTGCTCACGCGCAAATCTCCGCTCGGTCACACAGACGCATCGGCCTTCTCCCTATCGGCCAGATTGTGCCAACTTGAACTTTTGTAAGTTTGTTGTGCCTTTTGTTAAGAACGTGTCGGACGGCCGCCGATTTGTCAAGTGTCGGTTCAGTCAGGCTCAAGGGATTTGCTCGTGGTCCCAGAGGATGCGTGATCGCCGAGTATGGAGTTGTTTTGGAGGAAACGCCGCCGGCAAATGCCGTGCACCAGCCTCAAACGCGCTCAGGGCCGCCGCCAATTTTGGCTGCAACATCCTTGGCCCTCGAACTGCGCAATTAGCGCTAAGATGCGATAAACTGCGCAGTCACAATAAGACCCTTTTCGTTACGAATTTACAAATGCTTAACCCTGATGCCGTTTCGAGCTTAGTTGTCCGCGGACAACTCACAGGGAATGCAGGAGAACACCTCAGACAGAGCAGTGGTTGTCCGCGGACAACCAAATGGCGCCAGGTGGAACGATGAAGGATCGATTGCTATGATGGCGCCGAAGTCCACCGCCGGCCTCCGGACACCCCATCTCATTGCGCGGCTTCCAGTCCGACGGCCGGCTGCAGCATTGTGAGATCCTCGGCAGCGGCCTGCGCCTTCGCAGCGGCCGTGATGATGGCTCTCTTGTCACTCTTAAGGACGGCGAGCCAGCTCGCCAGATAGGCGGCTGTGTTGTCGCGTGGATCATGCGCCACGCCCAGGTCGGCACACAGGAACGATGCCGCGAGCTCCGCAACAAGCTCCTCCACGGCGTAGCCTTCACTGCCGAACCTGCCCGTCAGATCGCGGTCCAGGCGATGCTTTGCGCCGGACCAATGCGAAACCTCGTCTAGCAAAGTCGAGTAAAGGTGAACCTCGCTGTCGAAACGCCCGCGGTCAGGCATGAGGATGTCGTTGATGCTGGGCCGGTAGCAAGCTTTGGCACCACCGTAGCTGACGCTTGCGCCGATGTTCTGGACGAAGCTCCCGAGGGCCTCGATGTGCGGAGCCGGATTGCCGAGAGCTCCTCGGCGGGGCTGAAGAAGCGATCCGGTATGTTCTCGATCTGCTCAATATTGAAGAGGGTGTAGCCCTTCAGATATGGAATCGCGCGGTCTTCGTCATCGTCGTGATGCTTCGGCGTGAACGTGCCATATTTGACGACGAGGGTGCCTTTTTCGCCCTTACGGGCTTGACCACCGAAGTCCTGCGCCTGCCGGTAGGTCATCCAGGTGTTTTCCTCGCAGCCTGAGCCGAACTCAACGTGGGCGGAACCTGAATGTTGCAAAGTGAGGATCGGCATGGCTGGATACGGTGACGATGCAGGCTCCACGGCCTATGCGACGGCAGGCAGCTATACCTGCCAGCAGGCACGATCGCAGCGGCGCGCCACGCGGCAGCGCCTATATTGACGGCCCCTACGGCATGCTTCCCCAGCGTGCCCACGGGGGCTTGGCACAGCCACGGGCTTGGCCTCCACCGTGTACGGCGCGACGCTCGCTAGCGATCTGACCCTGCAGCGGGTGATCGATGCCTCGTATCAGCCCGCATACCTCGAACTGGTCAATCCGGGCTCGCTGCGAGCGCTATGTCACCGATTCGGAGGGCATCGTCCATGTGCCGTCGACCCGTTCAGACCGACGCGGACAATTTGCCCATCATTGCTGAACTTGTAGGTCCCAATTCGCCCTTGCGGGCCACCGACGCGGTAAAGAGCTTGATATCAAACATTCTTTTTGGTTCAGACTCGTGGGACATTCAGACTCGTGGGACATGACCCACACGACGCGCTACCGTGTGTCTCGCCATCACGCCACCGCCATCCGACTTTGAGAAAGATCAGGTAGACCGGTCGAAACGGCCCGATTTGCGAAGCTTCGCAAGCAAGCTCTCTGCCGCGCCGTGGTAGTTGGCAGAGGCCTGCTCGGCCATCGGCAGCGAACTCCACACGGTTAGTTCGGCCACCAGAAAGTCGTTGTCTGCGTCCACCGGCGCGGATCTAAGTTGTCCGTTTTTATCCATCATGATTGCTACCACGGTGTCGTTTGCGCCGTACCCAATCGCCGCCATCCTCTGAATACGAGAATCGCCGTCCACGCGAACGTCGAACAAGACAGATCCGCCAGTTTTCTCCGCGATGTCATCCACTCGGTCGGAAAACGCCCGATTCATACCGCCTGTATTGGCAAGTGATTGCTCCAACAAAACCAGTTCAACATACTCCGCCTTCATGCCGTGACTATGGGCGCACAGGCCCAATCGGCAATCCTACCCGGATCTTTTCACACAGGAATCCCAATGACATCCTCCAACGCGCCGCGGCGTGCGCGGCGACAATCAAGGTGAGACCGAACCAAGCACGAGACAGATGATATTGGTGATGATTGCGATTTCGACGCTCTTCCAGGTGGCTGCGATCAAGCGGTCGTTCTGCCACAACGAAGCGTACCACTCCGTCGTCCCTGATTGTCCTGACCCACAAGCTCCTCCCCAGGAAGAAACTAAGCCTTGAGCGGGCGCGTGGGCGGCTGCAGCATCCGCAGACGACCCTCCGATCTCTTTCCGCTTCCTCGCAGGAGCGCCAGCTCCATGTTCGGCGTTTGCGCCGATTGCTGAGGGACGGAGACAAGGAACGCGACTGCCTCTCCGCTCGTTGACCGTCTCGACCCGAGTTGCCGTCATGCCCTCCACCTCCATACGCAAAACGGGGTCTGATCCGGAAAGAAGAATCCTCTCGGTCTGGTTTGTAGCCAGCGCCAAGGCATACCGAGTTTGACAGCGTTCCGCCGGAGACCTTTGCCGCGTTCCGGGCCGCATCCGCCAGGGTCGCTATTTCGACGACGCATCGGCAACAACTTCCGGTACCACCTTGTTGCTGCCGGTAGCGACCGGGGGACGACCTGACATTTCGGTGCCGAGTTCGTCCTTTACGCTCCAACCGTCGGTTTGTGGACGCATGGAAGCTCTGGAATACCAGTGGCCCTGATCGCGCATCGCGCGGAAATTTGCGGCTGTTGCGATGCTCCGCCAAGCGGCCGGATGTTCAGCGTCAGACCGCAGTCCGTGCAGGTGGAATCTATCTTGACCAGACGTTCTCTGGCCTCGGCCAGTCGACGTTGTGCAGACCTAATCCTGTCGCACAGCGCGATGTTAATGCCGACGCCGCAGTCTTTGTCCAGCATTTCGGTCGCACCCTGGAGAGACAGCTCCGCTCGTTTCACGCGCTGCCTGGCTTTAGGCAGCTCGATGTTCAAAAGATCGACCATCATTCAAGATCCGAGGGGCCCCTTCGATTGTTAACCGGACCCGGTCGCATTGGTTCCAGTGGGAATCTGCACAGGGATTGGACGCGAGGATTCGTAAGCCTTGGATTGCCGACCAACTGCGGCCACAAAATCTTGCCATCGATTGCGTGCGGCGGCGCTGGCCAGCGGCAGCTCACTAACGGCGCCTCATCGGGCCAAGGTGATCGCCCGAGTACGAGTTTGGAGCCAAGTCGGGTTAAGCAGCCGTGTCGAGCGGCGCCGCCGGCGTCTGCGACTAAGCCAGCTTGCCGATGCTAGGTCGGCTTGGCAAAAAACTCCGGCAGGGTATGGACGGTATATTACTCGACCCTAATTAAGCGCCATGTTCCGCTTGCTGCTTAGCTTCGTCTCGTTGTTATTTTCCACCACGCTTCTTTATGCGCAAGAGTGGCAGCCCTTCGGCATTAAGCAGTTTGGCTTTGTATTCGATGCGCCCCCCGGCTTTGTTTTAACTCAGCGTTCCGACCAGGGAGCAGCTTTTCAGGGCAAAAACGAGGCCTTTCTTGCTGTTTGGGGCGCAAGGCTCGGAAAGGCCAGTTTCCGCGCCGAAATAGAGCATCGAATTGTCGAGGATGAAAAGGCGGGCTGGAAAGTGACCTATCGGCGCGTTAAGCCGACGTGGGCCAGTTATTCCGGTATCAGGGACGGGCAAATCCGCTACGTACGCGTCATTGCCGTCTGCAATGACGGTGCGGCGCTCTTTATAATGAACTACAGCAGATCCGAAAAAATCGCCTACGATCCCGTCGTCGTGCGAATGGTGCGATCGCTACGGGCGGAAGGCTGCTAAAGCCTGAGACTTTCAGAAATATGTGTGGACGTTGATCGCGTTGGCCTGCAGCGAAGACTGAGATTTAACGGCAACAGCGGTTCTCGGTCGCCCCGTTCCACCGCCGCACCGCCAACGTGAGGGAATCTGCCGTTTCCGTGGCTCCGCAACGGCGAAACCGAACCAGGCTGGGCGCCTATCCCTCACCGCGACCGCGGCGCAGCCGAGGAGATGGGGATGTTACGGTCCTCTGTTTAGGGCCGATGGTCAAAAAGTTTACCAGCTCCCGACCGGAAGCTGGTCGCAGAGGAAGTCCTTCTCTAAATTCCATAGCAATCCTTTGGTTCGCACCTCCAGTGCACCCCGTGATAAGGGAGTTGCGGCGCAGACTTGAGGCAGATGAAAATGTCGAAGAGCAGGCCTGGGCCGTCAGTGAGCGGCGGGTCTCGGACTCAATGCCTGACGACGCGCCCGTGATCTCGCAATCCCGCGCTTAGGACGTCGGGACCGCTGATGCCACAACAACAAGCAGAGCCGCAGTCGCGACAAACGACGTCGAGGCGAGCAGCAGTCCAATCAGGGTTACGAGACCGTCGCATTCCATCAATGCGACGGCCAAGACTACCAGTGAGAGCACCGGCAGGATATTGCCGAAGGGAATCAGCAGGGCGATAACGACAGCGAGCAGGAAGATCGGAACGCCGAGCGGGTCTGCACCGTCGGGCCCGTCAGGATCTGCAGCCGACCGGTGCGCACCACTTTCTCCACCCGGCTGATCATCGGCACCGAATGACGGACCATAAGACCGAACGCCACAGGCGAAAACTGGCGCTCTCTGATGATGGCGGGCAACCAGACCCTCCGGCTGCCCGCGACGATCTGGAGCGGGACCAGCGCGAGCCCGCTGCCGAACACCGTGCCGAACGGCCCCGGGATCGGCGTCAACGCTGGGATGGCTCGGACATCTCACCCACGCAGCCGGTCCTCACGCATCCTCGCCGGCTCTGTTCAGAGCCCGGACAAGGGCTGCGCATTGCGGGTCCTGGCTATCCAGAAGCTCCGCCGGCGCGGTACGGCCAATCGCTATATTGATGGCGGTGGACCGCCGCCCAGCCGTAGTCGCCGGCGGCGCGCTCGATGAGTGGCGGGTCCTGAGACGTCAGGCAGTTCTGAGACTGGCGAACGATCTCCACGGAAGCTTCGCGCGCTCTCCGACCAACTCAAGGAGGCCAGTGGTGACAGCTTCCAATCGAAATATATCGACATGCAGACCCAGGCGCATAAGGAAGCGGTGGCGCTGTTTTCCGCTTACGCAAATTCCGGCGACGATCCGGCTGAAATGAAGGAGTTGCCAAAAAGACGCTGCCAGTGCTGCAGATGCACGAACGTCACGTCAAGGATCTCGCTGCCGCGCATCAATGGCGACGACCGCCAGCGGCTTCGCAAACGGAAACGTCCGGCATGAAGGGAGCGGCTGTCGCCGGGACCCGGGAACAAAGTACCGAGAGTGCCGTTATTCACCTGGCTTATTCCCGAGAGGATCCAACGGGAGGCGGCATTCGCGAGGCGCCAAGGGCAGTAGAGCTGGGTTTCGGCACCGTCCCGATTGCCGCTGTCACAGGCTGAATCGCTTTCCGAACGGGACAGGCTGCCTTCATGCGCTACGGCGAGATATTTGCAAATGTTACGG
The DNA here is from genome assembly GCF_040317865.1 of Mesorhizobium sp. M1365. NCBI lineage: Bacteria > Pseudomonadati > Pseudomonadota > Alphaproteobacteria > Hyphomicrobiales > Phyllobacteriaceae > Mesorhizobium > Mesorhizobium sp. M1365. The sequence continues at coordinate 874 of NZ_JAMYLG010000015.1, read as the reverse complement.
CACTCATGTTGCTGGCCTTGATGATTGGCGGCGTCTTCGTCCTGTTTGGAGAGCCGCTGTGGCCGCGGCACTACGCGAGAATGGTGCTGGTCACGGATATCGATGCCATGACCACCGCGTCAGTCCGAACAAGCTGCCTGCCCAGTCCCTGCCTGCCCGACACCATCGATCATACCGTGCTCACTCCTCGCCCCGAGGACGGACCTTGATTTGCGATTTGCAGACGCTGGAGCTGGGTACGGAAAAGCCCGCCGCCCGAGCTGCGCGGCGGGCTTTTTTGGTGAATCAACCCACGGTAGACCGTCTGGCCACGACTAGGTCAGGATAATCACGATCTTGTAGGTATTCGGGTCGACGATGACGATCCGGCCGTCAGCGAGCACGAAATACTCGTAATTTTCATAAGCCGGAACGATCTTGACGATGCGCGCCGGCAGACGATGCAGCCGGACCTTCTTTCGCGGAACCTCGACGCCGACGGAGATGTCGAAATCGACATTGGAAACGGGTTGGACGTTCGTTTCCTTGATGACCTGAGTGATCTCTGTCTTCTGCTCAACGGTCACATTGCTGATGGAAGCGGTCGAACTCTGGTCCTGCGTCCGCGTCGAGGCATTGCCTTGGGTCTGCTCGGTGGTCGTGGTCCCGGCCTTGCCCTGAGCCTGCTCGTCGGTCTTCATCTTGGTGCTGCCCGTGGCCTGTTGTTCAGTCGTGGCGCCAGCCTTGCCCTGAGCTTGCTCGGTGGTTGTGGTGGTTCCAGCCTTGCCCTGAGCCTGCTGATTGGGCTTTATCTTGGAGCTGCCCTGAGCCTGCTCGGTGGTGGTGGTTCCAGCCTTGCCCTGGGCTTGCTCCTCGGTCTTCATCTTCGTGTTGC